>NZ_JBFUGA010000139.1:0-12780 GCF_056403155.1 Methylobacterium sp. P3_A11 | reverse complement strand
GCCCCGGGCACCTTCCCCTGGGACGACGCCCTGGCCCTCGGCCTCGGCGCGCTGGGCTGGCGCCCGCGCGACTTCTGGTCGGCGACGCCGCGGGAGTTCGCCGCGGCGCTCGGCCGACGCTCCGGTCCGGAGCCGATGACCCGCGCCGCCTTCGAGCGCCTGCTCGCCGCCCATCCCGACCCGACCGGAGACACCTGATGGCCGACATCGAACCCGACGTGCAGGGCGACGCGCGGATCAAGCAGTTCGAGACCCTCGACCGGCTGGCGCAGAGTTTCGGCCGGAGCCTCGACACGGCTCTGACCCGCGGGGCCGCATCCGGTCGCAGCCTCGACGGCGTGCTCGGCGCCCTCGGGGCGCGCCTCGCCGGCGCGGCGGCGCGGGCGGCGGCCGGGCCAATTCAGGCGGGGGTGGCCGGGCTCATCAACGGGATGCTGGGCGCGGGGTCGGAGACCGGCTTCGCCCGGGGCGGCGTGTTCCGGGGCGGCCGCGTCCAGCCCTTCGCCGCCGGCGGCGTCGTGGCCGCGCCGACCTACTTTCCCATGGCGGGCGGCACCGGCCTCATGGGCGAGGCCGGCCCGGAGGCGATCCTGCCCCTCGGCCGCGGGCCGGACGGCCGCCTCGGGGTCGCCGCGGGCGGCGCTGCGGCGCGGCCGGTCTCCGTGACGGTCAACATCGCGACCGCCGATCCGGCGGCCTTCCGCCGCTCCGAGGCGCAGGTGACCGCGAGCCTCGCTCGGGCGGTGGCGCGCGGCCAGCGGGCGACGTGAGGGTCCCCCGGGGCGGCGGCGCGCATCCTTATCCGGGCGGCGCACACGGCACCAGGGTGACGAGCTTGTAGTCGGGCCGCTCGGCCGGGCTGAACGTGTGCTGCGTGTAGGTGAGGGGGCCATCCTCCGGGTGCCGGAAGGCCCGCGAGCCGCCCTCCCGCGCCATCACGGATTGCGCTTCCCACTCGGACGCGAACAACTCCGACTCGGTTTTCAGCGTCGCGATCAGGCCGTTCAGGCCGGGATCGTCGATCAGGCGGGCGTAATCCGCGCGGAACTCGGCCAGGACGCGCCGCGCCCGCTCGCGCCAATCCGGCAGCAGGTCCCGCGCCGACGGTGCGAGGAACGTGTAGCGAAGGAGGTTCTTCGGCCGTCCGTGCCCCAGCCAGTCGGCGAACAGGCGTTCCGCCGCCGCGTTCCAGCAGCAGGCATTCCACTGCCGGTCCAGACCGTAGGCGGGACACGCCAAAGCGTCGACCAGCGCCGTGATCGCCTCGGGCGCCGGGGAGGCCGCCACGGACGGCGGCGCGTCGGGATCGCGGCGGCCGGCCAACTCGAACAGGTAGGCGCGCTCGGCCGGGGTCAGCGCCAGGGCGATCGCCAGGCGGGACAGCGTCCCCGGCGAGACGCTCACGTCGCGCCCCTGCTCGATCCAGGCGCACCACGTCACCCCGATGCCGGCCCGGGCCGCCAGTTCCTCGCGCCGCAGGCCGGGCGTCCGTCGCCGCCGCCCCGGCAGGTCGGGGGCGATGCGCTCCCTGTGCGAGCGGACGAACCGTCCCAGCAAGCGGCGCTGCGCGTCGGTGATCATGGTGGCGCTTATAACAGGATAAGATTGTCCCTTGTAACAGGTTGAGCGGTCGGGTCTGTCGAGGGCGGAGGAGAACGATCCATGTCCCGACCCCACGAGACCGTCGTCGCCGACCAGTTCGGCAGTCGCGCCCGCGCCTACGTGACGAGCGCGGTTCATGCCGCCGGTGCGGATCTCGACGCCCTGGAGGCGGCCGCCGCCCGCGAGCAGCCCGATCGCGCCCTCGATCTCGGCACCGGTGGCGGGCACGTCGCCTACCGGCTGGCGCCCCATGCCCGGTCCGTGACCGCCGTCGATCTCGCGCAGGCGATGACGGAGGCCGTCGCGAGCACGGCGCGGGAGCGCGGCCTGTCGAACATCGGCACGCAGGTCGCGGCGGTCGAGCGCCTGCCGTTCGACGACGCGGCCTTCGACTTCCTTGGCTGCCGGTTCTCGGCCCATCACTGGCGCGATTTCGAGGGCGGCCTGAAGCAGGCGCGGCGGGTCCTGAGAGACGGGGCCACCGCGATCTTCATCGACGTCGTGTCCCCGGGGCATGCCGCACTCGACACGCATCTCCAGGCCGTCGAGGTCCTGCGCGATCCCTCGCACGCCCGCAACTACACGGGCGCCGAGTGGCAGGCGGCGCTGACCCGTGCCGGCTTTCGCGTGCGGGCCACGCGGTCGCGCCGGCTGCGCATGCACTACCCGGTCTGGGTGGGGCGTATGCAGACGCCCGAGACCCACCGCGCGGCGATCCGATCGCTGCAACGGAGCGCCGCCAGCGAGACGGCGACGTATTTCGAGATCGAGCCGGACGGCTCGTTCACGCTCGACGTGATCTCCGTCGAAGCATCGGCGTGCCGGGCGCAGGCGGCCTCCTGAGCCTGGCGGGGAGCCGGGATCCGGCTCCCGCCTTCGCTCACGCCGCCTTCCGCGCCTCCGTCTCCCGCGCCCGGCTGGTGCGGCCGTCGACGCTGACCGGCGCGACGCCCTGGATCGTCACGCGGCGCACCACGCGGGGCGCCGCGCCGTAATCGTCCACCGCCCGGTGGACCGTGGCGCGGTTGTCCCAGATCGCCACGTCGCCCGTCCGCCACGACCAGCGCACGGTGTTCTCGGGCCGGGTCGCGTAATCGTGGAAGATCGCCAGCAGATGCTGCGAATCCGCCGTGGTGAGCCCCAGGATCCGCTGGATGAAGTGCCCGACGATCAGCGCGCGCTCGCCGGTCTCCGGGTGGACGTGGACCAGCGGGTGCTCGGTCTCGAACACGGTTTTGGTGAACACCTCGTCGTAGCGCCGCCGCCCGGCCTCCGAGACGTTCACCCGGCCACCGACATAGTCGTAGACGTTGGAGTGCAGCGCCCAGAGCCTGTCGGCGAGGTCGCGCAGGGGCTCGGGCAGGTCCGCGTAGGCCGCCGCCGTGTTGGCCCAGAGCGTGTCGCCGCCGTAGGGCGGCAGGGTCACGGCCCGCAGGATCGAGAGCGCCGGGTAGGCCGGCACGAAGGTCACGTCGGTGTGCCAGGAACTCGCCCGCTCGCCCCGGCTGCCGTCGATGTCGAGGACCCCCGCCGTGCCGGCGAGGGAGGGCACGGTCGGATGCGGGACGAGGTCGCCGAGGCGCCGGCCGAAGGCTTCCTGCCCGGCCTCGTCGAGGTCCTGGTCGCGGAAGAACACGACCTTGTGGGTGTTCAGCGCCTGCCGGATCGCCGCGACGGTGCCGTCGTCGAGGTCCCCCGAAAGGGCGACGCCGCGGATCTCGGCGCCGATGCGGCCGGCGACGCGGCGGATGTCGAGGGCGGGGGCTGATGCGTGGAGGGGCTGAGCGATGGCGGTCATCGGAAGATGTCCCTGGCAGGGTGGCGAGGCGGCGTGCAGAGCGCGCGATGAACCGAGATGTTCTGAACGGATGGACTTCAGAACATATCCGTTTCGGTATGAAGATCTTCGACCGACCGCCGTATTTTGTCGATGAACGGATTTTTTTATTTTCTCGCTCTTCCGGCAAGACTCTTTTCGGCGGCCTGCATCCGGTAGCGACGACATTCCCCGACTTCGCGCGGGGTCCCGCCGAGGCCGGGCACCGCGACCGTCTTTGCGAGCGGAGCGGAGCCATCCAGCGGCACCCCGTGCACCGATGTCGCGCTGCCCTGGGTCGCTTCGCTGCGCGCGCGCTGACGGCGGTGGCGCGGATGACCGGCGCGGCCCTGTCGCGACTCGAACCGGAAAGGACCGCCATGGCTTCGGACTTCCACGAGGTGCTGTTCCCCCTCGACGTCTCCCTGAGCGCCGGCGGTGGCCCGCAGCGGCTCACCGAGATCGTGACCCTGGCCTCGGGCCGGGAGCACCGGAACGGCCGCTGGGCCGATTCCCGCCGCCGCTACGAGGCCGGGTTCGGGATGCGCGGCCTGGACGCCCTCCACGCCGTGCTCGCCTTCTTCGAGGAGCGGCGCGGGCGGCTCTACGGCTTCCGCTTCCGCGACCGGGTCGACTGCCGCTCCGGGCCGCCCGGCCGGCCGATCGGCCCCCTCGACCAGCTCCTCGGGACGGGAGACGGCACCACGGCGTCGTTCCCGCTGGTCAAGGCCTATGGCGCTGGCTTCGCCCCCTACCGCCGCCGGATCGCCAAGCCGGTGGCCGGCAGCGTCCGGGTGGCGGTGGCGGGCCGGGAGATCGAGGCCGGCGCCTTCGCGTGCGACCCGACCACCGGCCTCGTCGCCTTCGCGGCCGGGCACGTGCCGCCCGCGGGGGCCGCCGTGACGGCGGGCTTCGCGTTCGACGTGCCGGTCCGCTTCGACACCGACGAACTGACCATCGACCTCGCGGCCTTCACGGCCGGGGAGATCCCGAAGGTGCCCCTCGTCGAGATCGTGCCCTGAGGAGGAGCCATGCGCGACATCCCGGAGGCCTTCGCGGCCCATCTCGCGGGCGGCGTGACCACCCTGTGCCGCTGCTGGTCCCTGCGGCGGCGCGACGGGCTCGCCCTCGGCTTCACCGACCACGACCGCGACCTGACCGTCGCGGGTCTCGTCCACGCCGCCCGCACCGGGCTGGAGGCGGCCGAGGCCAGCGCCGAACTCGGCTTCGCGGTCTCGGGCGGCGACGTGGCCGGGGCGCTCAGCAGCCTCGGCCTCACCGAGGCGGACATCGCCGGCGGCCTCTACGACGGCGCCGCGGTCGAGACCTGGCTGGTCGACTGGTCCGATCCCGGGACGCGGCTCCTCATCGACGTCGCCACGATCGGCGAGGTGCGCCGGGAGGGCGACGCCTTCGTGGCGGAGCTGCGCGGCCTGACGCACCGGCTCGGCGCCGAGCGCGGCCGCACCTACCGGGCCACCTGCGGCGCCGATCTCGGGGACGCGCGCTGCCGGGTGGATCGCGCCCCGTGGACGACCACCGGCCGGGTGACGGGCCTGCCCGAGCCGGCGACGCTGTCCGTCTCGCTCGCGAGCGCCTTCGCGGACGGCCTGTTCACGGGCGGGCGGCTCACCTGGACGGCGGGGTCCAATGCCGGGCACGCGGCGGATGTGCGGCTGCAGCTCGGCCCCCTGGTCGAACTCTGGACTCCGCCGCCCCGGCCCGTCGCGACCGGCGACGGCTTCGACCTCTCGGCCGGCTGCGACAAGCGCCTCGCCACCTGCCGCGACCGCTTCGCCAACGTGCGCAACTTCCAGGGCTTTCCGCACATGCCGGGCAACGACGCGGTGATGCGGGCCGTGCCGGGCTCCCACCCCCTCCTCGACGGCGGGAGCCTGTTCCGATGAGCGCGATGCGGCGGGCGATCGGCCAGGATATCGGTGCTGCGGCGCTCGGCGAGGCGCGCCTGTGGCTGGGCACGCCCTACCGGCACCAGGCCTCGCTGCGGGGCGTGGGCTGCGACTGCCTCGGGCTGCTGCGCGGGGTCTGGCGCGGCCTCTACGGCGCCGAGCCGGAGGTGCCGCCGCCCTATTCGGGCACCTGGGCCGAGTCGGCCGCGCCCGGGACCGATCCCCTGGCCGAGGCGGCGGCCCGCCATCTGGTACCGGCGCCCGGAGCGCTGCCCGGAGCGCTCGCGGTCCCGGCGCCGCGGGCGGGCGACGTGCTGCTCTTCGCCTTCCGCCGCCACCTCCCGGCCCGCCACTGCGCCATCGCCACCGGCGACGGCGCGATGATCCACGCCCACGACGGCGCGGCCGTCACGGAGGTGGCGCTCGCCCACTGGTGGCGGCGGCACGTGACGGGGGTGTTCCGGTTTCCGGAGGTCGGCTCAGGCCGCCGCGGCGACGCGAAGCTCAACCTGCAGCCCGGCCGCGGTCAGCATTGAGACCAGCGAGTCGATGGCGAACAGGTCTATTTTCCCGCGCATCAGGTCCGAGATGCGCGGCTGCGTGACGCCGAAGATCTTCGCCGCCTCTGCCTGGCTCAAGCCCGTTCGCTCGATGTGATCACGCAGAGCCATCATCAAGGTCGAACGAATGCGCATGTGGGCGGCCTCGGCCGGCGAGTCCTCTATGGCATTCCAGATCGTGTCAAAGGTTTTGTCCGTCACGATTGTAGCTCACGAACGAGGTCTGCGTATCGCTGCTTCGCCAGTGCGATGTCGGCGGATGCCGTCTTCTGCGTCGATTTGCGGAAGCAGTGCAGAATGAACACGGCGTCCGAGAACTTTGCCACGTCGATCACGCGAAACGCGCCGCCCGGCTCCCGGATACGGATTTCCCGGACGCCCGGACCGATCGAGGGCATCGGCTTCCAATCGTCCGGATCGCGGCCGGACTGAACGCGGTCGATCTGATAGCCGGCGGCGCGCCGGGCATCCTGAGGAAAAGCCCGCAAGTCATCGAGTGCGCTCCCGCGGAACGCGACGCCTATCGGCTGCCGACCTACAGCGTTGCCCCAATCGCCGCGACCGAGATCGGGTTATACAATTTTTTGTATATTTGCAAACGCCGCCGCACGAGACGGCCCCGGAGCCCCCCATGGCGACGCTGATCCTGTCCTCGGCCGGCGCGGCGGTGGGCACCGCGCTGGGCGGCCCGATCGGCGGCCTGGTCGGCCGGGCGCTCGGCTCGGTCGCGGGCTCGGCGCTCGGGGGCGCCCTGTCGGGCTCCGGGCCGCACACGCGCTTCGTCGAGGGGCCGCGGCTCGCCGACGTTGCCGGGCTCACCTCCACCGAGGGCGACCCGATCCCCCGGGTCTACGGCCGGGCGCGGATCGGCGGCAGCCTGATCTGGGCGACGCGTCCGCTGGAGATCGCCAACACCACGGTGCAGCGGGCCGCGACCCCCGCCAAGGGCCTGGGCGGTCAGAAGACCGTCACGACCCGCTACGCCTATTTCGCGAACCTCGCGGTCGGCCTGTGCGAGGGCGAGATCGCCTGCGTCCGCCGGATCTGGGCCGACGGCAGGGAGATCGACCAGGTCGGCCTGACCCTGCGGGTCCATACCGGCGGCCCCGACCAGCCGCCCGACCCGCTCATCGTCGCCAAGGAGGGGGCCGAGACCGCGCCCGCCTACCGCGGCCTCGCCTACGTGGTGTTCGAGCGCCTGCCGCTCGCCGATTTCGGCAACCGCGTCCCGCAATTCGCCTTCGAGGTGATCCGCCCGGTCAACGGCCTGTTCGGCCGCGTGCGCGCCGTCGACCTGATCCCCGGCGCCAGCGAGTTCGGCCTCGATCCGGACCGCGTCACCGTGGATCTCGGGCTCGGCCGGACCGAGGCCGCCAACCGCCACCAGCTCCAGCGCGACACCGACGTGATCGCCTCCCTCGACGCCCTCCAGGCGCTCTGCCCGAACCTGCGCCGGGTCGCCGTGGTGGCAACGTGGTTCGGCACCGACCTGCGCGCCGGCGCCTGCCGGGTGGTGCCGAAGGTCGAGGGCGCCCAGAAGCGCGCCCTCCCGGAGGATTGGCGCGTCGCAGGGATCACCCGCGACGGGGCCGAGGCGGTTTCGACCCTGCCGGACGGCAGCCCGGCCTACGGCGGGACCCCCGCGGATGCGGGCCTGACCCGGCTGGTGGCCGAGCTGGCGCGCCGGGGCCTCGCGGTGTCGCTATACCCGTTCGTCATGATGGACGTGCCGGCCGGCACGACGCTGCCTGATCCGCATGCCCTAGGTGCGGCCCAGCCCGCCTATCCCTGGCGCGGGCGCATCACCTGCGATCCGGCGCCGGGCCTCCCGGGAAGTCCGGACGGGACCGGCGCGGCCGACGTCCAGGTCGCGGCGTTCTTCGCCGGCGGATACCGTGCCGCGGTGCTCCACTACGCCGACCTCGCGGCCGGCTGGGCGGACGCGGGCGTCCGGATCGCCGGCTTCGTGATCGGCAGCGAGCTGGTCGGCCTGACCCGGGTGCGAGGGGCTGCCGGCTATCCGGCCGTCCAGGCCCTGCGCGGCCTCGCCGCCGCCGTGCGCGCCCGCCTCGGCCCGGAGGTGACGCTGGTCTACGCCGCGGACTGGACCGAATACGGCGCGCACGTCGCCCAGGGGGGCGCCACGGTCCGCTTCCCCCTCGACGACCTCTTCACGGATCCCAACATCGGCGCCGTCGGGATCGACTGGTACCCGCCCGTCTCCGACTGGCGCGACGGCCCGGACCACGCCGATCTGGCGGTGACGGGCGACATCGCCGACCGGGCCTACCTCAGGGCGCGGGGCGCGTCCGGCGAGGCCTTCGACTGGTACTACGCCGACGCGGCCGACCGCGCCGCCCAGGCACGCAGGCCGATCACCGACGGGGCCGCCGGAAAGCCGTGGATCTTCCGGGCCAAGGACCTCGTCGCATGGTGGTCGAGCCCGCATGTCGAGCGCGACGGCGGCGTCGAGACCCGCCCCACCGCCTGGGTGCCGGGCTGCAAGCCGATCTGGCTCACCGAGGTCGGCGTTCCGGCGGTGGACAAGGGCACCAACGGTCCCAACGTCTTCCCGGACCCGAAATCAGCCGAGGGCGCCTACCCGCCGGAATCCCGCGGCCTCCGGGACGAGCTGATCCAGCTGCGCGGGGTCGCGGCCATCCTCGCCCGGTTCGACCCGGCCGGGCCGGGCTTTCGGGACGCCGACAACCCCGTCTCGCCGGTCTATGGCGGCCGCATGGTCGATCCCGACGGGATCTTCGTCTGGGCCTGGGACGCGCGGCCCTTCCCGGCCTTCCCAGCGGTGCGGGGCGTCTGGGCCGACGCGGCCAACTGGCGCGTCGGCCACTGGATCACCGGCCGGATCGAGGGCTGCGACCTCGACCTGCTGGTCCTGCGGATCCTGGAAGATTTCGGCTTCGACGCGCCGGTCTCCGTGGAGGCCGCCGCCTATCTCGACGGCTACGTGATCGACCGGCCGCTCACCGCGCGCGGCGCCCTCGAGACCCTGGCGCAGGTCTACGGCCTCGATGTCTCGGCGGTGGCCGGGACCCTGCATCTGCGCGGTCCCCGCCGCGACCGGCCCGTGGTCCTGGCCGAGGCCGACCTCGTCCGGCTGTCGGAGGATCGGCCGGTCCTGCGCCAGGTCCGGGCCGAGGAGAGCGCCCTGCCGCGCTCCGTGGAACTGGGGATCACCGAGTCCGAGAGCCCGGATTACCGCCGCGCCGCGGCGGCGGCCGTTCGGCCCGCCGGCGAGCGGCGGCGCGAGATCCGGGTCGAGGCGGCGATCGTCACCCGCCGCGAGACCGGCGACGGACTGGCCGAGGCGTTGCTCGACCGCCTGATCGCGGCCCGCGACACCGCGCTGTTCACCGTGAGCCCGCGACGGGTCGAGTTGGCGCCCGGCGACCTCCTGGCCGTGCCGGCCGACGTGCCGGGCGGCACGGTGCTGCGCAGGATCGACCGGATCGACGATGCGCCCACGGGCCGCCGGATCGAGGCGAGCGGCGTGCCGCCCCGGGCCGGACCCGGGCGCGGGCTGGCCCGCAGCAGAGCCCAGGCCGATGTGGCGCCGCCGGTCTTCCCCGGGCCGCCGCTGGCCCTCGCCCTCGACCTGCCGGTGGATCGCGGCAGCCCGTCGATCCTGCAGTACCTCGCGGTCGCGGCCGAGCCGTGGCCCGGCGGGGCGGCGGTGTGGCGTGCCGAGGGGGCAGGCCCGCTCGCCCTCCACGGTCTCGTCGACTACCCGGCCTGCCTCGGACGGACCCTCTCGGCGCTGCCCGCCGGGCCGCTCTGGCGGATCCAGCGGGGCGTGACCCTCGACGTCACGCTGCGCCGCGGCGGCGCCCTCGCGTCGATCGGCACGGCGGCGCTGCTCGCCGGGGGCAACCTGTTCGCGCTGCTCGGCGCCGACGGCGTCGTGGAACTGTTCGGCGCCGCGCAGGCGGTGCTCACTGGACCCGACACCTACCGGTTGTCGGGCCTCCTGCGCGGGCTCGGGGGCAGCGAGGCGGCGGCGGGACGGGCGAGACCGGCGGGCAGCCTGATCGTGCGCCTGGACGACGGCGCGGTGGTGCCGCTGGTGGAGCGCCTGGACGAGGTCGGCCGCAGCCTCCGCTACCGGATCGGTCCAGCCGGAAGCGACCCGGGCGACCCGGCCTTCACGGACCTCACGGCCACGGCCGGCCTCGCCGCGCTCACGCCGCTGCGGCCCGTCCATCTCCGAGCGCGGCGGACCGGCGAGGGCGTGCGGCTCTCCTGGATCCGCCGGTCGCGCCGCGACGGGGACGCCTGGGAGCCCGCTGAGATCCCCCTCGACGCGCCGGAGGCCTATGCGGTGACGGTGTTCTCGGCGGATGGCACGGCCCGGCGCACGCTCCGGTCCGAGGCCCAGCACTGCCTCTACGCCGACGAGGCGGCCGATTTTGGCGTGGCCCAGACGCATCTCGACGTCGCCGTGGCGCAGCTCGACCCCGTCGCCGGGTCCGGGCTCCCCTGCCGCGCCCGCATCCCCGTCCGCTCGGCCTGACTGCCCGGGAGCCGCCCCATGTCCGACGCCACGCCCCATCTCGGCCTGCCGCTGATCGCCGCGAGCCAGGCCCAGAAGCACGTCACCCACAACGAGGCGCTCGATCGCCTCGACGCCCTCGTCCAGCTCGCCTGCCTGGACAAGGACCTCGCCGCCCCGCCGCCGAGCCCCGCGGAGGGCGACCGCTACCTCGTGGTCGCGTCCGAGCCCGGGGGCGCCTGGGCGGGGCTCGCCGGTCAGGTGGTGCGCTACGCCGACGGCGTCTGGACCGGTGCGGTCCCGCGGGCCGGGTGGCTCGCCTACCTGATCGACGAGGCCGACCTCTACGTCTTCGATGGCGCGGCCTGGACGAGCTTCCGCCGGACGCTGACGGCGATCCAGAGCGTCGATCGCCTCGGGATCAATACCGGCGCCGACGCCACGAACCGCCTCGCCCTGAAGGCGGATTCCGCCCTGCTGACCTGGGACGACGCCACGCCGGGTTCCGGCGACATGCGGGTCTTCGTCAACAGGAAGGCGTCGGCCTGCGACGCCGCCCTGGTCTTCGAGACCGGCTACACGGCCCGGGCGCTGCTCGGGACCCTCGGGAGCGACGACTTCACCCTGAAGGTGTCGGTGGACGGGTCCGCCTTCGCCACCGCGCTCACCGCCTGCGCGACGACGGGGGGCATCGATTTCGCCTCGGCCGAGGCCGTTCTCGACGCCGCGCCCACCACCGACCTCGGCGCCACCGGGACCCGGCGGGTCCTCGTCACCGGCGCGGCGCGGATCGCGAGCTTCGGCCGCGCGGCCGACCGGGAGCGGTTCGTGCGCTTCGCCGGGGCCGCGACCCTGGTCCACGCGGCCGGAACGCTGGCGCTGCCGACCCGGGCCGACCTCGTCACGGCCCCCGACGACACCTGCATCGCGACCTCGGACGCGGCGGGCCGCTGGCGCGTGCGCCACTACCAGCGCGCCGACGGGACGCCGCTCGCGATCGGTGCGCAGACGCTCGGCGCCAACGGGTCCGTCCAGCTCCCGGGCGGCCTGACCCTCCAATGGGGGCTCGTCACCGGCGCCGATGCGGATGTCGCGGTGACGTTCGATCGCGCGTTTCCGAGTGCCTGCCTGGGCGTCTGGACCCAGCCGGCCACCGCTGCGGGCGACGCGCTCCACGCCGCGCAGGTGAGCGACGTCGCGGCGACCGGCTTCACGCTCCGCAGCCGCCGCGCGGCGGCCGGCACGGTGACGGGCGCCGCATCCGTTCCGATCTACTGGCTCGCTGTGGGCACCTGAGGACTCGTCGTCCCTGCGTCCGGGACATCCCGACGAATCGCGTGCCCCGTCAGGCGGGGAGGAGGGCCGCGAGCATTGTGGGTTCGATCGCCGCATAGCCCGCCGCGTTGAGGTGGATGCCGTCCTCGGTGAAGGCGCGTCGGAGCTCTCCCGTCTCGGTGGCGAGGGGCGCGTCGTAGTCGACGAGGCCGGCGGCGCCGGCCGCGCAATAGGCGCGCAGCCAGCCGTTCAGGGCACGGATCCGCGCCACCGGGCGCAGCTCGGGGCGCCAGCCCCAGAAGTCGCTCGGCATGACCGTGCCGATGGTCAGCGGCAGGCCGGCCTCGAACGCCATCCGCCCGATGGCCATGAGGTTCTCGCGGATCTCGCCGTCGGAGACCGGGCCGCCGATCTCCGCGATGTCGTTGATTCCGCACAGGAGATGCACGCCGCGCGCGCCCGCCGTGTCCCGGAGGAACCGGGCGCGGATCTGCCCGCTCGTCTGGCCCGGCACGCCCCGGGCCACGAAGCCCTGCCGCGCGAAGGTCTCCGCCCGGACGATGCCCCAGGCGGCGGTGATCGAGTCGCCGATGAACACGAGCGGCCGGTCCTGTCCGCGTCCCACGCTTCCCCCTTCCGCGCCGCGCCCCGGGGCGCGCGCGGTCGCCTTAGCCCGGCGGTGCCGGGCGCGCCACCGAGCGGAGCCCCCCATGCCCAGTCCTGCCGACAGGGATGCCTTCGCGGCCGCGTGCTGCCGCCTCGGCCCCCGCCTGATGCGCGATCTCGGCCTGAGCGCGGTCCAGGCCGCCGGCCTCCTGGGCAATCTCGGCCACGAGACCGGCGGGTTCGGCCGGCTCCAGGAACTCCGCCCCGCGGTGCCCGGCTCCCGGGGTGGGTGGGGGCTCGCCCAGTGGACCGGACCCCGGCGCGTCGCCATGGAGGCCTGGTGCCGGGCGCGCGGCCTGGACCCGGCCTCGCCGGAGGCGGGCTACGGCTATCTCTGCGTCGAGCTGCGCACAACCGAGGCGCCGGCCCTGGCGGCCCTGCGGGCGGCCCCGACCCTGGAAGCCGCCACCGAGACGGTGTGCCGGCGCTTCGAGCGCCCGGGCG
>NZ_JBFUGA010000138.1:0-13076 GCF_056403155.1 Methylobacterium sp. P3_A11 | reverse complement strand
TCTCGCGACCGCGTCCGATCGCACCGCCGGCTCCGCCCGTCGACGAGGCGCCGCCCGTGCCGGCCGCGGCCGGTCAGGGGCCATCGCCGCGGGGTGCGACAGGGCGGCGGGCGGCCGAGTTGCGCCCCGGCGAACGCTGGAAGCGCCGGCTCCCGCATTTTCTTCGCTGAATCCCCGGGGGAGGACGGCTGCCGTTCGATCCTGCCGTCAGGCGAAGAACGGCCTGACGTTTTCGAGCCATCCGCGCAGCCAGGCCTCACAACTCTGCTGGGCGCCCGCTGCTGTATCCAGGCCGTGACCCCGACGTCCTCGGCCAGGGGCTCCACCGAGTCCAGAATCGGCTCAATCGGTCGTCGGCGCAGATGCCGACCACGATCGCCTCGGCCCATCCGACGAAGCGTGGGCGCGGTACGCCGGCGGTAACGGCCTGCGTCCAAGTGATCAGTCTCCGGGGCATCCCGTTCAAATTGGGGGACGCTTCCGGATGTTCGGGTCCTCGTTCTAACGGACGCCGTGCCGGTCAGGCCGCCTGCCGCTCCGGCACCCGTCCCGCGGCGAGCCGCGAGTTGCGGTAGCGCGCGTCGTCGGTGACCTCCCCTTCGACCCAGGGCGGCAGATCTACCGGCTGATCCTCGTGCGTCAGCTCGATCTCCGCCAGGATCAGGCCCGAGAGCGCCCCGCCGAACACGTCGACGTCCCAGACCGCGCCGGCATGCGCGATCCGGTAGCGAGTCTTCTCCAGCCGCCGCTCCGGCGGCACCGTGGCGAGGAGCGCCGCGCCGTCCTCCGGCGCGATGGGGAACTCAACCTCGTCCCGGCTGACGCCGCGGCGCGGGCTTTTCCACGTGACGAAGGTGTGCTCCCCGGCGCGACGGACGCGGATCGTGTTGGCCGCATCGGTGTAGAGATAGCCTTGAACGAGTGGGATCCCTGCCTGGCACAGCGCCAGAACCGATGGGTTCGCGATGAACTTGCGCTCAATCTCGACAGGCATGCCGCGCCTCGTGGCCGTATGATGCAGAAGTTTTCGCGGACTGCCCGCCCCAAGGCAAGCTCGCCGGCGAAGGTTGAGCGCCGCGTTACAGGCATGGCTCGATGGCAATCCGCGCCTGCTGCAATTCGAATGTGTTAAACTATATCAAAGCGCCAGGTGTTCATCCCCTGCAGAAACATCCGCAGAACTCCCGTCCCCTCACAGTCCCGAGGTCAGAACTGAAAACGGCATCCAAGCGGCCGAGCCTGAAGAAGCTGCTCCAGAAGGCGCCCGTCAAGCCGCTCAAGCAGGTCGCGGCCCTGCCGTTTCGCGTCGATTCGGATGGTCGGATCGAGATCCTTCTGATCACCTCGCGGGACACCGGGCGCTGGATCATCCCGAAGGGTTGGCCGATGACCGGCCGCAAGCCCCATCAGGCCGCCCAGCGGGAAGCCTACGAAGAGGCCGGGCTCGAGGGAGAGATCGCGGCGAACCCGGTCGGCCGGTATCACTATCAGAAGCGGTTCGATCATGGGCGCGCCTTCCCCTGCAGGGTGCGCGTCTACCCGCTCCGGGTCGAGGCCCAGCACGAGCGCTGGCCGGAGCGGGAACAGCGGACACTGCAATGGTTCCGGCCCGAGGAGGCGGCACGTCTCGTCCACGAGGACGAACTCCAGCAATTGCTGGTGGGTTTCGCGGCGCGGCGGGGCGATGGCCGCCTCTGAAGGCGACCGGGCGGCCACCAGGCTCCACATCGGGCGACGATCGGCTGCCGCGCCGAACCCGGGATCCAATCCCGATCGGTAACCGGACAGCCCAATAGGGCTGCGTTCCTCGCGAAAGCAGTCCGCCGACGATCGCGCTTCCGTGATCGGTCGGTCAATATGCAACTTCTAATTGGTATTCTTACGCTAGGCTTCCGTCCATCGCAGATGGCCGGGGCTCCTCGATGTATCGCGCATTCGCCGGCCTGAGCGAGGAACACACCGGTCGGGTGGTCGCGCTGGCGGCCTGCGTGTGTTGGATCTCCTGCGCGGTCGGTCTGCGGCTGGAACAGCGTGTCCAGCTCGGCACGGACGGGTACCGGCCGATCTGGCTCCTGGCGTCGGGATTCTCGATCGGGGCCGGGATCTGGAGCACGCAGTTCATCGGCATGCTCGGCTACGATCCAGGCGTGGTGCTGGGCTACGCGCCGCGCACGACCCTGCTCTCCTTGGTCGTCGCCGTCGCGGCGGCCACCGGGGCCTTCCTGTTCGCCCGGACCGCACCGCGGTCCTGAGCGGGGGCCGGTTCCGGCCTGGTGCTGGGGGTTGGCATCACCGGCATGCATTTCCTCGGCATCGCCGGCGTGCGGCTGCCGGGCCACTTCACCTGGGATCCGGCCCTGGCCGTCACGGCGATTGCGGCGGGCTGCCTGCTCGCGGCGGTCGGGATGGCCATCCATGTCGGGAGCGCGGGTGGCCGTGCCCGGCTCGCCGCCGCCACCGTCCTGACCCTCGCCATCGCGATCCTGCACTTCCTCGCCATGGCGGCCGCCCGGGTGGTGCCGGACCCGGCCCAGGCGGTCCCGCAGCGCGGCCTCGCCCGCGGTGTGCTGGCCGGCGGCATCGCCGCGATGATGGCGGTAATCCTGGCCTTCGCGGCCCTGACCCTGATGCTGGACCATCTGCGCCGGATCAACACCGCCCTGGCCCGTCAGGGCCGCATGCTGCGGGAGAAGGCCCTGCTGCTCGACGCCACCCTCGACAGCATGGACCAGGGTCTGATCATGGTCGATGCGGGCGGCGTGGTGCGCGTGTGCAACGAGCGGGCGCTGGCGCTCCTCGACCTGCCCCGGCCGATGATGCAGGCGCAGCCGAACTACCGGGCGGTACTGCGCCACGAGGCCCGTCGCCGCGAGCGCCGGCGCCCGGATCGCTCGATCCGGGCCAGGATCGAGCGCGGCGAGGCCGGGCAGACCCAGGTCCACGAGCGGGCGCGGCCGAACGGCCTCGTCCTCGAGATTCGTACCGTGCCCCTGGCGGATGGCGGCTTCGTGCGGACCTTCACCGACATCACCAAGCGGAAGGCCGCGGAGGCCGAGGTGGCCCGCCTGGCCCGCCACGACGTGCTCACCGGCCTGCCGAACCGGGCGTTGTTCCACGAGACCCTCGAGCGCAGCCTCGCGGACCTCATCCAGCGC
This sequence comes from Methylobacterium sp. P3_A11, assembly GCF_056403155.1. NCBI lineage: Bacteria > Pseudomonadati > Pseudomonadota > Alphaproteobacteria > Hyphomicrobiales > Methylobacteriaceae > Methylobacterium > Methylobacterium sp. P3_A11. The sequence goes on along the minus strand of NZ_JBFUGA010000138.1, from coordinate 9,921 downwards.
GGCGGCGCCTGCGCGATCCTGTACCTCGACCTCGACGGCTTCAAGAGCGTGAACGACAGCCTCGGCCATCAGGCCGGAGACGAGCTCCTGCGGCGCGTGGCGGCCGGCCTTCGGGCGATCTCGGGGGAGGGCGCGGTGGCCCGGCTCGGGGGCGACGAATTCGCGGTGCTCTCCGCCGGGGGATCGGCAGAGGCCGGTGTCCTGGCCGAGCGCCTGATCGCGCTCTTCGGGAGTCCGTTCAGCGTGGCCGGTCACCGGATCGGCGTCGGCCTCAGCATCGGCATCGCCCAGGCGCCCGAGCACGGGACGGAGGCGGAGCCCCTGTACCGGCGCGCCGACCTCGCCCTCTACCGCGCGAAGGCCGGGGGCCGCGGCACGTTCCGGATCTTCACCCCCGCCATACCCCCGCCATGGACGAGGAGGCCGAGGAGCGCCGGGTGCTCGAACGCGACCTGCGCCAGGCGCTGGACGACGGCACCCTGAGCCTGCACTACCAACCGCAGGTGGACGGCCACACGGGTGCGCTCGTCGGGTTCGAGGCGCTCCTGCGCTGGACCCATCCGGTCCGCGGCAGCGTCGCGCCGAGCGTCTTCGTGCCGGTCGCCGAGGAGACCGGTGTGATCGTGGCGCTCGGCGACTGGGTGCTGCGCGAGGCCTGCCGCGAGGCGGCGCACTGGGCGCAGCCCCTGAAGGTCGCCGTCAACCTCTCCCCGCGGCAGTTCCAGAAACCGGACCTGCCCGAGACCGTCCTGGCCATCCTGGCCGAGACCGGACTGTTGCCGGACCGCCTGGAGCTGGAGGTCACCGAGAGCATCATCATCAACGACATGGCGCGGGCCGTCGGCATCCTCCGGCGCCTGAAGAGCTACGGCATCCGGATCAGCATGGATGATTTCGGGACCGGCTACGCCTCCCTCGCCACCCTCCAGGCCTTCCCGTTCGACAGGCTGAAGATCGACCGCTCCTTCGTGGCGCAGCTCGGGACCGGACCCCAGGCGGCCGTGATCGTGCGCGCCGTGCTCAGCCTCGGCCGCAGCCTCGGCATGGGCGTCGTCGCGGAGGGCGTCGAGACCCACGCGCAGATGACGTTTCTCACCGAGGAGGCCTGCGGCGAGATGCAGGGCTACCTGTTCGGCAAGCCGCGCCCGATCGCCGACTACGCCGCGGCGGTCGGCGGTTCCGCGGAGGCGTCGGCACCGGCGGGACCGATCCTGTCGGCGGTCGGCTGAGCGACCGCGCCGGGCACCGGGTTGGGAACCTGCCGGATGGACGGGACGTTGGCTGGGCAGATTGGATCGTTTCTAAGGTCCAGCCTCTCCGTTCCAGCCGGAACCGTCCCCCGGCCGCCGGCACCACAGGAGCCTGATGATGAACGCCACGTGCGAGACCTGCCGCTTCTTCGACGAACACAAGGGCAATGGCGCCGTCGCGCAGAACGATGGCGGCCTGTGCCGCTTCAACCCGCCGGTCAGCCAGCCGGCGCCCGAGTCAAAGGGACTCTGGCCGGTGGTCGCCGCCCAGGACTGGTGCGGCCACTACACCGCCGAGATGACGGCGGCCGAGTAAGCATCCCCGCGGCGCGGACCGTGAGGGCCGGCCTTCGGGCCGGCCCTTTCGTTTGGCGCCGACGCCCGGCCGCCGCCGGGCGCGCCCCGCAGCGCCACGACGCGACCGCTGCCCATGCGTCGCGTCATCGGTCGGGCCGGCGACCGCGCGGCCTCCGACTTCGGGGCCTGCAATTTTTGCGAAGACGATCCCCCCGACCCCTGACCATCGCGGGCGTGGGCGCTACCTTGGAGCCAATCCAGGGTGTCGGTGTGTCCCCTTGTATCCCGTCCTCGATGGACCGGCGCGTGTCGGCGGCGGCCTCGGCCCGGACACGGAGACGCCCCGTCCCTGCTCTTGCGATCTGAACCGGAGAAAGACTTGATGGTGGGAGCTACCGCCGCCGCGCCCCAGGACCAGGGTGCCGGCACCACACAGACCACCGCCCGGGCCGACGCGCCGGTCCTCGCCACGGTCACCTTCACGGTGAACGGCGAGCGGCGCACCCTCGAACTCGACACCCGCACCAGCCTGCTCGACGCCGCGCGCGAGCACCTGCACCTGACCGGGTCCAAGAAGGGCTGCGACCACGGCCAGTGCGGCGCCTGCACGATGATCGTCGACGGGCGGCGCATCAACGCCTGCCTGACCCTGGCGATCATGCATCAGGGTGCCGAGATCACCACGATCGAGGGGCTCGGGCAGCCCGATACCCTCCACCCGATGCAGGCGGCCTTCGTGAAGCACGATGGCTACCAGTGCGGCTACTGCACCCCGGGCCAGATCTGCTCGGGCGTGGCCGTCCTGGAGGAGATCAAGGCCGGCATCCCGAGCCACGTCACCGTCGACCTCGACGCCGCGCCCCGGGTCACCGAGGCCGAGATCCGCGAGCGCATGAGCGGCAACATCTGCCGCTGCGGCGCCTATTCCAACATCGTCGCGGCGATGACCGAAGTCGCCGGGGGGCAGGCATGAAGTCCTTCACGTACGAGCGCCCGAATACGCCTGCCGAGGCCGCCGCCGCCGTGGCCCGCACGCCCGACGCCAAGTTCATCGCCGGCGGCACGAATCTCCTCGACCTGATGAAGCTGCAGATCGAGACCCCGCGCCACCTCGTGGACGTGAACGGCCTCGGCCTCGACAGGGTGGAAGCGACCGCGGAGGGCGGCCTGCGCATCGGCGCCCTGGTGCGCAACACCGACCTCGCGGCCCATCCGCGGGTGCGCAAGGAGTACGGGGTCCTCGCCCGCGCGCTTCTCGCGGGCGCCTCGGGCCAGCTGCGCAACAAGGCGACCACCGCCGGCAACCTGCTGCAGCGGACCCGCTGCCCGTATTTTTACGATACGGCCCAGGCCTGCAACAAGCGCCAGCCGGGCTCTGGATGCTCGGCGCTGGACGGAGTGAGCCGCCAGCTCGCGGTGATCGGCGGCAGCGAGGCCTGCATCGCCACGCATCCGGGCGACATGGCGGTGGCCATGCGCGTGCTCGACGCCACCGTCGAGACAATCGACGCCGAGGGCGCCGCGCGAAAAATCTCGATCGCCGAGTTCCACCGCCTGCCCGGCGACGCGCCCGAGCGCGACACGAACCTCAAGCCCGGCGAGTTGATCACCGCGGTGACGCTGCCCCTTCCGGTCGAGGGCACGCATATCTACCGCAAGGTCCGCGACCGGGCCTCCTATGCCTACGCGCTGGTTTCGGTGGCCGCCATCCTGGCCAAGGACGGCACCGGGCACGTCGCCTTCGGCGGCGTCGCCGCCAAGCCCTGGCGGGACGAGGCGGCCGAGGCCGACCTGCCGAAGGGCGCCAAGGCGGTGACCGACCGGGTCTTCGCCGGCGCCAAGCCGACCCCCGAGAACGCCTACAAGCTGAAGCTCGCCGAGCGGACCCTCGGCGCCGCGCTCAATCAAGCGAGGGCCTGAGCCATGAAGTTCGACACCCCCGCCGGCCCGAACCCGATCGACCGCCTCAAGGTCGTGGGCCACGCCACCGACCGCATCGACGGCAAGTACAAGACCACCGGCACCGCCCCCTACGCCTACGAGCGCCACGACGCGGCGCCCGAGGCCGCCTACGGCTACGTGCTCGGCTCGGCCATCGCCAAGGGCCGCGTCCGCGGCATCGACACCGCGGCCGCGCGGCAGGCCCCCGGCGTCATCGCGGTCGTCACCACCCTCGACACGCCGCGGATCGAGCGCGGCGTGATGAACGTCGCCTACCTGTTCGGCGGCGACGTGATCCAGCACTACCACCAAGCGATCGCCGTCGTGGTGGCCGAGACCTTCGAGCAGGCCCGGGCGGCGTCCTTCCTGGTCGAGGTCGACTACGCCCCCGAGGCGGGTGCCTTCGACCTCGCGGCGGCGGCGAAGACCGCCGAGCCGGTCCCGGCCGGGAGCGGCGAGGGCAGTGGCGGCGACGGCGAGGAGCGCGTCGGCGACTTCGAGGGGGCCTTCGCGCAGGCGCCCGTGACCCTCGACGCGGCCTACACGACCGCCGACGAGAGCCACGCCATGATGGAGCCGCACGCCACGACGGCGGCCTGGGACGGCGACCGCGTCACGCTCTGGACCGCCAACCAGATGATCGGCTGGGGCCACGGCAGCCTCGCCAAGATGCTCGGCCTGCCGAAGGACAAGGTCCGCCTCGACGCGCCGTATGTCGGCGGCGGCTTCGGCGGCAAGCTGTTCGTGCGCGCCGACGCGGTGCTGGCGGCGCTGGCCGCCAAGGCGGCGGGCCGCCCCGTGAAGGTGGCGCTGACGCGTCCCCTGATCGCCAACAACACCACGCACCGCCCGGCCACGATCCAGCGGGTCCGGATCGGCGCGACGCGGGACGGCACCATCACGGCGATCGCCCACGAGAGCACCTCCGGCAACCTGCCGGACGGCGATCCCGAGACGGCGGTCAACCAGACCAAGTACCTCTACGCGGGGGCGAACCGCCTGACCGCCATGAAGCTCGCCCGTCTCGACCTGCCCGAGGGCAACGCCATGCGCGCCCCCGGCGAGGCTCCGGGTCTGGCGGTGCTCGAGGTCGCCATGGACGAGATGGCGGAGAAGCTCGGCCTCGACCCGGTGGCGTTCCGCATCCGCAACGACACGCAGGTCGTCCCGACCCAGCCGGACCTGCGCTTCTCCCACCGCGACCTCGTCGGCTGCCTCAGGCTCGGCGCCGAGCGGTTCGGATGGGCCAAGCGCAACCCGAAGCCGGGTCAGGTTCGGGACGGGCAGTGGCTCGTCGGCCTCGGCATGGCGGCGGCCTTCCGCGACAACATGGTGATGAAGTCGGGCGCCCGGGTGCGCCTGGACGGCACCGGAACGGTCACGGTCGAGACCGACATGACCGACATCGGCACCGGCAGCTACACGATCCTCGCGCAGACCGCCGCCGAGATGATGGGCGTGCCCCTCGACCGGGTCGTGGCGCGGCTCGGCGACTCGGACTTCCCTGTCTCGTCGGGCTCGGGCGGCCAGTTCGGCGCCAACTCGTCGACCGCGGGCGTCTACGCGGCCTGCGTGAAGCTGCGGGAGGCGGTCGCGCAGAAGCTCGGCTTCAACGCCACCGACGCGGTGTTCGAGGACGGCGAGGTCCGCGCCGGCAACCGCGCCATCCCGCTGGCCCAGGCCGCTGCCGACGGCGAGYTCGTGGCCGAGGACGCGATCGAGTTCGGCAAGTTCTCGAAGTCGCAGCAGGTCTCGACCTTCGGGGCGCATTTCGTCGAGGTCGGCGTCGATGTCGACACCGCCGAGATCCGGGTCCGGCGGATGCTGGCGGTCTGCGCGGCCGGGCGCATCCTCAATCCGAAATCGGCCCGCAGCCAGGTCATCGGCGGGATGGTCATGGGCGCCGGGGCAGCCCTGATGGAGGAGCTGGCGGTCGATACGAAGCGCGGCTTCTTCGCCAACCACGATCTGGCCGGATACGAGGTGCCGGTCCATGCCGACATCCCGCACCAGGACGTGATCTTCCTCGACGAGGTCGATCCGATGTCCTCGCCCATGAAGGCGAAGGGTGTGGGCGAGCTCGGCATTTCGGGGATCGCCGCCGCGGTGGCGAACGCGGTCTACAACGCGACCGGCATCCGCGTGCGCGACTATCCGATCACCCTCGACAAGCTCCTCGACCGCATGCCGGACGCGGCCTGAGCGCGGCGCGGGGGGGCGTCCGGCGTGGACCTCCCCGCTGCCCGAGGGCGCGTTCTCACGGTCGCCGCGGTCGAAGCTCGCATCACGAGCCGGCCGTCCGCGTCGTAGGCGCGGGCGGGGGCGCCGTTCCCTGCGCTGGCGTCGCCCGGGATCGCGCCGTCAGGGTCCTGCGCAGGAGATCGCGCAGGGTTGGGCGGGGGGCCGTTCAGGCCCTTCCCTCGTCGCCGCGGTCGGCAGTGGTGGTGCAGAGGCACGGCGTGGGGCGCTTCGTGACCGGAGGGGGGAGCGCCGGCACCTGGGTTTGCAGCGAGGCGACCCGCCGGCCGGCCGCGGACGGCAGGCGCGTCATCAGGGCGGAGGCGCCGCATCCCCCGCGGCGCCTCGCATCAGTGTCCCGGAAACGGGATCAGTATTTCCGGATGATCGGCTCCGGGGCCATCGGCACCGGGTCCGCTCCGAACCGGTAGGTCAGGCCGGCATAGAGCGACAGCGGCTGGGCCAGGGTCGTGGTCCGCGGATCGTTGATCGACAGGCTGCCGGCAATCGCCCCCGGTTGAGCGAAGGTGCCGAACGTGGCGTAGCGGTTGTTGGTCAGGTTCGTGATCAGTCCGAAGATCTCCAGATTCTTGGTGACCTGGTACTTCGTCGTCAGGTTCATCACGTAGTAGGCCGGCAGCTTGCGGTTGAGGTTCGACTCGTCGCCCCGGTAATAGGAGGCGGAGAAGGCCGACACGTTCAGCCCGAGCCGCCAGTTCGGCGTGATGCTGTACTCGAATCCGGCCTTGATCTGGTGATCCGGAATGAGCGGGATCTTGTTGCCCTTGCGCACCTCGATCGATCCGTCGGCATTGGCCAGCGGGTTATTCGGGGAGGACAGGGTCTGGTCGAACTGGAAGGTCGCGTCGATCAGGGCGTAGTTGGCATAGATCATCAGGTCGGGGGTGACGGCGTACTCACCGCCGACTTCGATGCCCTGACGCCGGGTCGATGGCACGTTGGTGTAATAGGCCCGCGCCGCGTTGCCGCCGACCGCGATCGCGATGATGTCGTTGGTCAGGTCGGTTCGGAAGACGCCGGCCTTGTAGGTGAGTGCGCCGCCCGACAGGAAGCTCGGGATCACACCCCGGAAGCCGACCTCGTAGGTCCGGCCGCTGACCTGCTTGAGCGGCGGGTCGGACACCAGCGAGTTCGGCAGCAGGCAGGGCTGGCTCGGGTTGGCGCAGGACAGCTCCAGGGGCGTGGGCGCCCGGTTCGACTCCGAGTAGCTGCCATAGAGGTTGAGCGCCGGGTCGAACTGGTAGGTCAGGCCCGCCAGCGGGTTGACCTTGGTGAATTCGTGCGCGGCGTTGAGGTCCGGCGCGAAGGTGGTCTGATCGTGCGTCTCGATCCGCGCGTAGTTCAGGCGGAAGCCCGCGGTGAGCGACAGGCGGTCGGTGAGGTCGAGCGTGTCGGTGGCGTAGAGGCCGAGATACAGCGTCGACCCGGTGACCGAGGTCGGGGCGATGCCGAGGGCGGCCGCCGTCCGGAGGAAGGAGGTCCCGAGCCCGGGGATGATCCCGTAATAGGGGTTGTTTGGATCGGTGGTGATCGACAGATCCGGGTTGATGACACCCAGGGTGCTCTGCGACTTGAACGCGAACGTCGCTGCATCGACGCTGCCGCCGACCACGAAGGTGTTGGGCAGGCCGAGGATCCGGTCGCGGTTGGTGGCCTGCAGCGAGCCCCCGTAGCCCTCGGCCTCGGTCAAGGTGGTGTCGATCGTTCCGTAGGGGACGTTGCGGAAGGGGATCGGCCGGCCGTTCAGGCCCAGGATCGTGAACTGGTTGGCGTAGGCGCGGCGGGCGGCCGCCTGGCTGGCCGGCGGCGCGTTCACGTTGAACGCGTCGTCCTGGTAGCAGAGGAAGCCCCGGAAGCTGCCGCGGCTGCTGCAGTTCTCGAAGTTGCCCTGGTTGCCGTCGACGTACCGCTCGCTGAAGCGCCGGTAATAGGCGTTGCCGGCGATGTCCCAGGTCGGCGAGAGGTCGACCCGGCCGGTGAGCTGGAGCGAGCCGACCTGGGTCGTCTGCGTCTGGGGGTTGGTGAAGATCGCCCGCGGATCGATGTGGGTGAAGTCCACCGGCGTGGCGGCCGCCGCGCCGTAGAAGCTGCGGGCGGCCAGCCCGATCAGGTGGAACTCCGAATCCTGCGAGCGGTAGCCGAGATCGGCGTAGAGCCGCCCGATCGTGCTCGGGTTCTCGTAACGCCAGCCGCGGTCGTTCAGGCCGTCGCCCGTGAAGTAGAAGCTCCAGTTGTCCGAGATCTTGCCGTATTCGACGTAGCCGGCCGTCCGGGCATCCGAGCCGCCCCAGGCCGAGATCTCGGTGCCCTGCCAGGTGAAGCCGTTCTTCATCTGGAAATTGACCGCGCCGCCGATGGCGTTGAGGCCGAAGACTGGGTTGCCGGTGACCACGTCGATGCGCTGGATCGCCTGCGGCGGGATCAGGTCGAAGTTGACGACGTCGCCGAACGCCTCGTTGATGCGCACGCCGTTCTGGTAGACCGCCAGCCCCTGCGGCACGCCCTGCACGGACGAGGCGGTGAAGCCGCGGTAGGTGAGATCGACCCGGTTCGAATTGCCCTGGGAGTCGCTGAGGTTCACCCCGGGCGTCTGCCGCGCCAGCGTGGCGATCACGTTGTCGGAGCCCCGGTCGATCTCGATCTGCCGCGCCGTGACCGATTCCACCGTGCTGGGGATCTTGTTGAGCGGCTGCTCGGCGCCGCGCAGGCGCACCCCGCCGGCCGGTGCCGGCAGCGTCGGCGCGGTCTGGGCGTCGGTGTCGAGGATCTGGGCGCCGCTGGAATTGCCGCCGCCCGCACCCACCGGCGACGTCGAGACGACACTGATCTCCCCGAGCGTGACGGCTTGTTGAGCCTGGGCGGCCACCGGCAGCAGGGCCACCGACGCGATCAAGCTGCCTCGTAGGGCGTGCATGTCTTCCCCCAACCTGACTTCATGGCGCGCCGCTTCTCGTCGGCTGCGCGAGCCTGACTGATGTCGGGTCGGATCCGGACCTCAACTCACATTTTGTTTAATCCCCGTTTTCTGCGGTCCGGATGCTCGAATGGCGGTCAATGTGTCCAAAAGATCACAAAATCAGAAGCTTATCTCCAGGTATTGGGAGTATTCAGACGATCTACCCGGGATGATTGCGCAACGAACGCGGGCGGGCCGATCCGGCGCGACCGCCGGGGCTGGCCGGCCCCGGAACTCACAGGGATGCGAGGCGGACGGCCACCTCGTTCCGACGCAGGAACGGGATCGCGAAGGGCGGATCGTATCCCATGACGAACGGCGGCCCGTCGGCTCTCCGGCCGGCCGCCAACAGCACGTCGGTGAGGACGCGCGTCTGCGCGGCCCGCGCCTCCGGGGTGAGGCGCCCCGAGAAGCGTAACGCCGCGATCCGCTCGGCCGGGACCTCAACCAGCCGGATCCCGGACTCGGTCGGCGCGGGCGCGCCGGCAGCCGCCACCGCGCGCGGCAGGAAGAACCGCATCGTGCCGGTCCCGTCCTGCTCCACCGGGACCGTCATGGCGATGCGCTGCCCGTCGCTCTCTACCGGCGCGGTCATGGCGATGCGCGCGCCCGCCCGGTTCGCGCCGGCGATGTAGCGGAACAGCCGCCCGAAGGCGGCGCCGTCGCCCTGGCCGCGGGCGTCGGTCTCGACCGCCAGACGGGGCGCGTAGCCCCGGATCTCGACCCCGCGGTCGAGGCGCTCGACCACCGTGTAGGCCGGCTGCTCGTAGAGCGCCCGCACGCCGAAGATCCCGAGCACCGACTCCAGGATCGTGACGAGCGCGTACAGGACCCTGTCCATGGCGGAACCTCCGGGCGCGGGCGTCGTCCCGCTGTCCCGGACACATGGCGTCGCGAGCGCGGGGCGACGCCCGCCTGCGGCGTCAGGCCTCCATCAGGTCGGGGATGGCGCTGCGGAGGCGGAAGAAGCCGCGGGTCGCCCGGGGCCAGGCCGCGGAATCCCAGGCCCGGCGAACCCGGAGGCAGCCCTGCGGCAGGGCGTCCGCCGAGGGGCCGACGGGGGTCCAGGCCGTCACCACGGGCAGGTCGCCGGCCCAGCCCTCCCGCACCGGCGCGGCCGCGCAGCCGAAATGGGCCTCCGCCCGGCCCAGGGCATCGGCCAGGGCAGCCGCGTCGGCCGCGCGGACCCGGTCGGCCGCCCCCTCCGCGTGGGCGAGG
>NZ_JBFUGA010000137.1:0-13214 GCF_056403155.1 Methylobacterium sp. P3_A11 | reverse complement strand
CCCCGCGACGCCGTCCGGTCGCGCGGCCCCGGGCCGGCGAAGTCCGACGAAAGGCCCAGGGCGAAGCGGTCCGACGCCCCCGCCCCCGCCCCCGCCGCTCTCCCATCCCCCGGTCCGACCCGACGCGAGCAGCGCGCCGCCGCCTCCGCGACCCTCGCGTCCGGGGTGCAGACCCTGGTGGTCGAGCCCGACGAGGCCGGTATGCGGATCGACCGTTTCCTCACCGCCCGTTTCCCGCTGCTCCCGTTCACCCGCGTGCAGAGCATCGTGCGCAAGGGCGAATTGCGGGTCGACGGCAAGCGCGCCAAGCCGAACGACCGGCTGGAGCCCGGCATGAGCGTGCGGGTACCGCCCCTGCGCCTCGATCAGCCCTCCGAGCGGCCGCGCAACGCCGCCCGCGAGCAGGACGACGCCGAATTCATTCGCTCGCTGATCCTCTACGAGGACGCGGACATGATGATCCTCAACAAGCCCTTCGGACTCGCGGTCCAGGGCGGGTCGGGGACGGTCCGGCACGTGGACGGCCTGCTCGCCGCGCTCACCGGCCCGGACGGCCAGAAGCCGCGCCTCGTCCATCGGCTGGACAAGGACACGGCGGGCTGCCTGATCATCGCCAAGACGCGGCTCGCCGCCGCGACGCTGGCCAAGAGTTTCCGGTCCCGGGCGGCGCGCAAGATCTATTGGGCGCTCACCGCTGGCGTGCCCCGGGTCCGGCAGGGCCGCGTCTCGACCTACCTCGCCAAGGAGGAGGCGACCGACGCCGACGCGCGGATGCGCGTGGCCAAGCACGGCGACGAGGGCGCGAGCCACGCCCTGACCTATTACGCGATGGTCGATCAGGCTGCCCAGAAGCTGTCCTGGTTGTCGTTCAAGCCGGTCACCGGCCGCACGCACCAGCTGCGCGCCCACGCGGCCCATATCGGCCACCCGATCGTCGGGGACCCGAAATACTTCTCCGTGGAGAACTGGGAGCTGCCGGGGGGCATCCAGAACCGTCTGCACCTGCTGGCCCGCCGGATCGTCATTCCGCATCCGCGCACCGGCAAGCCCGTGGACGTGAGCGCGCCGCTGCCGCCCCACATGGCCCAGAGCTGGAACCTCCTGGGCTTCGATGCCAGCCGCTACGACCCGATCGTCGAGGCTCCGGAAGCCTGAGCCTGCAACCAGGGGACGATCGCGTCCGCCAGGGTCTCGGGGACTTCCAGGGGCAGCATGTGGCCCGACCCGTCGATCACCGTGAGAGTCGCGCGGGGTATGCCGTCCCGCAACTCCTGCGCCTCGTCGAGGCTGCGCAGGACGTCCTGGGCCGCCGCTACGACCAGGGTCGGGCATCTGATCGCGCCGAGCCGGTCGCGATCGGATGCGCGGGCCTGGCCGGCCTGACGCAGGAAGGCCGGACCGCCCAACCTGTCGCCCATCTGCCGGATCCGCGTGATCAGAGCGGCATCCCCGGCCCGCCCCGGATGCACGGACTGGAGGATTGCGGCTTGGCTGAGACCCCTGAAGCCATGCTGGCGGATCTGGGCGACCGCGGCGGCCTTCCGGCGCGCCTGGGCTTGCGTGTCGGCCCGCGACGAGGTGGCGATCAGCACCAGCGCCTGCACCCGATCGGGTACGCTGCGCGCGACCTCGCGGGCCACGTACCCGCCCATGGAGAATCCGACGAGGCCGAACCGGGCGGGCGCCGCCGCGGCCACCCGGCGCGCCATATCGGGGATGGCGTCGTCGCGGCTGAGGTCGCCATGCTGGACCGGCCCGACCTCCGCGAGCCGGTCGGCCATGTCCGTCCAGAGGTCGGCATCGGTCATGAAGCCGGGCAGCAGCACGAGGTTCATCGGCAGATCGCCCCTCCCGTCACATGACCACCGTCCCGCGCGGGCTTGACGGTTTGGTGGCAGCCCGCAGGAATCCGGCCGTCCAAACGGGAGTCCCGCGCAGGGCATGCCTTGGCAATCGGCTGCGCCGCCTCATATGCTGCCCGGCGCCCCGCTGATCCGCCGCGGGGCCTGTTCCCTGCGGTTCGAGACCCTGACGCATGAAGCTCGCGATGCTGGCCTGCCTCGCCGCCCTGTGCCTCGCCGGAACCACCGCGCATGCCGCATCGGGCGAGGCAGCCAAGCCGGCCCCGGCGGCGAACGGCACCCACCCGGTCGAGACGTCCCCCCAGCATCCGGCCGCCACCCCGGGCGCCGCCGCGACCCCCGCGCAGGCGGCACCGCGCCCGTCGACCAATGCCCRTGCGGAGCGCCGTCGCCGCTCCTATGCGGCCTGCAATCGGGCCTCGCACCAGCGCGGATTGCGCGGCGGCAAGCGCCGGCGGTTCCTGATCCGCTGCCGGCTCGGCTATGAGCGGACGCGCCTCCCGGTCGGGCAGCCCGCCGCGGTCGGGCAGCCGGCTCAGCCGGGCCGGAAGCCGTGACGGGGTCCGGGACCCGCATGCCGGCACCGCTGTTCGAAACGGCATCGGCGCGTCGTCGGCGATGAGGCTCATCGTCTTCGATGTCGACGGCACCCTCGTCGACAGTCAGCACCTGATCGTGGCGGCCCAGGAGGTGGCCTTCACGGAGAACGGCCTTCCGGCGCCGGGTCGGCGTGAGGCGCTGTCCGTGGTCGGCCTGTCGCTGCCGCAGGCCTTCCGCCGCCTCGTCGGTGAGGACGGCCCAGTCGCGGAACTCTCGGAAAGCTACAAGCAGGCTTACAACCGCCTGCGGCTGGATCCCGCGCACGAGGAGCCCTTGTTCCCCGGGATGGCCGAGCTTCTGGCCCGGCTGCATGCCCGGGGCGACGTGCTGATAGGCCTTGCCACCGGCAAGTCGCGGCGCGGGGTCGATCGGCTCATCGCCCATTATGGTTGGGGTGACTGGTTCGTCACCACCCAGAGCGCCGACGACGCACCGTCCAAGCCGGACCCGACCATGCTGCAGCAGGCGATCAGCGAGGCCGGCTGCGAGCCCGGGGCGACCGTGATGGTCGGCGACACCACCTTCGACATCGCCATGGGGGTTGCGGCGGGGGCCACCGCCATCGGGGTCGCCTGGGGCTATCACCCCCCGGATGCACTCTACGGGGCCGGGGCACTGACGGTGGTGCCGAGCGCCGCAGCGCTGGAGGTGCAACTTCTCGACGGACTTGCGACGATCGCCTGATCGCGAAAGGCTCGCGCGTCGGGCTGGAAACGCCTATCTCGCGGTCATGAGCGATCAGACGACAGAATGGCTCGGCGAACCGGGCGACGGCGAGCGGCCAGACCCGATCCGGGCGGCCCGTGGCCATTCGAAGCCGGCGCTGCCCCGGCGGTTCTACACGGAGTCCGGCTTCGCCGAGGACGGCGAAGGATACCGGCTGACCCTGGACGGACGTCCGGCCAACACGCCGGCCCGCAACCCGCTGCGACTTCCGAGCCGCGCCCTGGCCGAGAAGGTCGCGGCGGAATGGGCGGCTCAGGACAAAGTGATCGACCCGGCGCGGATGCCCCTGACGCGGCTCGCCAACACGGCGATCGACGGGGTCGCGCCCCGCCTCGCCGCGGTCGCGGACGATCTGTGCGCCTATGCGGGGACGGATCTCGTGGCCTACCGCGCTGGCGACCCGGAGCGGCTCGTGGCGGCGCAGGCGGCGGCCTGGGACCCGATCCTCGCTTGGGCGCGGGACGCGTTCGGCGCGCGGGTGATCCTCAGCGAGGGCGTCATGCATGTCGAGCAGCCCGCCGACACGGTGCGAGCCCTCTCGGAGGCGGTGGCCGCGGTGACGGACCCGTTCCGGCTGACCGGCCTGCACACGCTGACGACGCTGACCGGCTCCCTGCTGATAGCGCTGGCGGTGCACAGGGGGCGCCTCACGCCGGCGGAGGCCTGGGCCGCAGCCCATGTCGATGAAACCTATCAAGCCGATGTCTGGGGGCGCGACGCCGAGGCCGAAGCGCGCCTCGAAACGCGCCGGACGGAGTTCGAGGCGGCCGCGGCGATCGTGGGTGCCGACCGGTGACCGGATCCGGGGCCGGCCGCGCAGATGCAATTGCGCAACAATCCGGGACTCACGGCGCGCGGCCTGCGTCAGCGGCTGACAAAGCGCGAACACTGTTTTAGGGTCTGCGCACATTGAGTTTGAGTCGATCATGCGCGCCGATCAGCCTGTCCGATGCAGATTTGAAGGCGAGCTGGCTACGCTGATCGCGTCAAAGCAATCTTCCCGAGATCTGGACGCGCGCTGCGCCCTGTTCGACGCGCTTTCGGACCTTGAGATCCGGGCTCGGAGCGCCGGTGCTGCCGGCTTGACCTTGCGCAAGATCGCTGAGATCCGCTTCCTGACGGGTATTCTGCGCGAGGCCGTGCGCCCCTTCCCGGTCGCGCCCCTCCGGACGATCCTGCGGGCGCGCGAACGTGCCGACGGCCGCGGTATCCCCGTCCCGGAGACCGCCGAACTCGGCGTTGTCTGACGTTGAGGTGCCGCGCGCGGCTCAGGCCGGTTCGGCCAGGGCGGCCTGAACCTTCGCCTCCAGGGCCGCGGGCTTGGTCCCGGGTGCGAAGCGGGCGATGACCCGGCCGTCGCGACCCACCAGGAACTTGGTGAAGTTCCATTTGACCGCGCGCGTGCCGAACAGCCCGGCTCGGGCTCGGGTGAGATGGTCGTAGAGCGGCTCGGTGGCCGGCCCGTTCACCGCGATCTTGCCGAGTACCGGGAAGCTCACGTCGTAGCGCAGCGAACAAAAGCTCGCGATCTCCGCGGCGTCGCCCGGCTCCTGGGCACCGAACTGGTTGCAGGGAAAGCCCAGGACCGTCAGGCCTGCAGCCCTGTGACGGCGCCAGAGCGCCTCCAATCCCTCGTATTGCGGGGTGAAGCCGCAGCGGGAGGCGGTGTTGACGATCAGAAGCACCTGCCCGCGATGCCGCGCCAGCGGGTAAGGGGTTCCGTCTGCCGCGGAAACGCTGAAATCGTGAACCGTCGTCATGCCCGATCAGTTGGGCAAAGCGGCTGGCTTCGCAAGGCTTGCGCGTCGCGTCATCGCGACCGCCACGCGGATCGGGGGGAAGCGCGCCTCGGACGTCCGTCTTCGCAGGGTCGGGACCGGCGGCGCCGTCGGGTGCCGACCCTGTCGGGATGCCTCAGGCCGGGACCTTCCGGACGTCGAAGCTCGGACCCTGCGGCGTCATCCGGTCGGTGGTGACGATGCGCTCGTCGGCGCCCACAACCCCAAGGCTGACATCGCGGTCGGGCAGGATGACGGTGGTGCTCTTGTTGAGGTGGACGAGCACGTGCCGCCGCAGCGGCACCGAGGCCACGGCCCAGCGCTTGAGCTGCCCGTAATAGGGCTCGCGCCGCCACGCATTCGCCTGCCCGGGATCGACCTGCACGTTCATGTTGCGCGTGAGCGGATCGAGGCTCAGGACCATCTTGGCGCGGTCCGGTTTCCATTCCGGCCCGAGCCAGGCTTCCGTCATCCAGAGGCAGTGGAACGCCCGGCAGTGATCGGGCCGCGTGGCGTGGATGGCGCAGCCCTGCCCGGCCCTGGTGTGGCGGCACCACTGGCCCGCGACGCTCTCGACTGCGGGCACGTCGTAGACCTTGCAGCAGAGCGTGCACGCGCCGCAGGCGCGGCCAGGGGCGGGTTGGGCGACGAAGGCTTCCGGGTTGAGCATATGCGTGCGGGGCGAGGGACGATCGCGGGTGGCATGCGTCCGGCAACGGCCGGCCGAAGAACCTTCGGGCTACCTGACGGGGCATCGGGTCGGTAGTGTGGCGGCGGTCACCCTCGCACGAGGACCTTGCGAACCATGCTCTCGAACCTCGCGACCCGCGACGTCGAAACCCTTCTCCATCCCTACACCAACCTGTCGGCGCACCGGCACACCGGCCCGCTGGTTCTGGAGCGCGGTGAGGGCGTGCACGTCTACGACACCGAGGGGCGGCCCTACATCGAGGGCATGTCCGGCCTCTGGTGCACGGCGTTGGGTTACTCGAACGCCGAGCTGGTGGAAGCGGCCCGGGCGCAGATGGCGCGCCTGCCCTTCACCCACCTGTTCTCCGGCCGCAGCCACGATCCGGGGATCGAGCTCGCCGAGACCCTCAAGGAGCTGATGCCGGTTCCGACCTCGAAGATCTTCTTTACGTCTTCGGGTTCTGAGGCCAACGACACGCAGGTCAAGCTCACATGGTATTACAACAACGCCCTGGGACGGCCGAATAAGAAAAAGATCATCGCCCGTCAGAAGGGCTATCACGGCGTGACGGTGGCCAGTGCCTCGATGACAGGGCTCGCCGCGAATCACGCCGACTGGGACCTGCCGCTGCCGGGCTTCCTGCACGTCGCGTGCGCGCATCATTACCGGGGCGCGGAGCCCGGCGAGAGCGAGGAGGCCTATTCGGCCCGGCTCGCCGCCGAGCTGGAGGAGACGATCCTGCGGGAAGGCCCGGAGACCGTCGCGGCGTTCATCGCCGAGCCGGTGATGGGCGCGGGCGGCGCGATCGTGCCGCCGCGGGGCTACTTCGCGGCGATCCAGGCGGTGCTGGCGAAGTACGACGTCCGCCTCATCGCCGACGAGGTCATCTGCGGCTTCGGTCGGCTCGGCACGTGGTTCGGCAGCGAGGCGCTCGGCATCCGGCCGGACTCGATCTCCTTCGCCAAGGCCCTGACCTCGGCCTACATGCCCCTCGGCGGCGTGAGCATCGACGCGCCGCTCTACGAGGCGCTCGTAGGCCAGAGCGAGAAGATCGGCACCTTCGGGCACGGCACCACGTATTCCGGCCATCCGGTCGCCGCCGCGGTGGCGCTGAAGGCGATCGAGATCTACCGGCGCGACCGGGTGATCGAGGGAGTGGCCGAGAAGGCGCCGCACTTCCAGCGCCGGCTCTCGGCCCTCGCCGAGCACGCCATCGTCGGCGAGGCCAACGGCCTCGGGCTGATCGGCGGGCTAGAGATCGTCGCCGACAAGGCCAGCAAGCGGCAATACGACCCGAAGAAGGGCGTGGCCGCCCGCTGCGTGGCCTTCGCGCAGGCCGAGGGCCTGATCGTGCGGGCGCTCGTCGGCGACCGCGTCGCCGTCTGCCCGCCGCTGATCATCGCGCCGGACGAGATCGACGCCCTGTTCGACCGGCTCGGCCGAGCCCTCGACCGGACGCGCGACTGGATCCGCGCCGAGGGCCTGGAGGCGATGCCGGGCTGACGAGACCACGCCGGCGCGGCGCGGTCAGACCGTGCCGCGCTGCGCCTCCGTCTGCGCCGTCGCCTGGATGCCGGTCGCGGTGAGCGGCGTGATCCGCAGCGTGGTGATCCGGTTCTTGGCCTTCCGCAGCACCTGGAAGCGGAAGCCGTGAAAGTTGAAGGCCGTCCCCTGGTCGGGGATCGTCCGGGCCTCGTGGATAACGAGGCCGGCGATCGTGGTCGCCTCCTCGTCGGGCAGGTTCCAGTCCATGGCGCGGTTCAGATCGCGGATCGGCACGCCGCCGTCGACGTTCACCGAACCGTCCCCCTGCGGCCGGACGCCGGAGACCGCGACGTCGTGCTCGTCGGCGATCTCGCCGACGATCTCCTCCAGGATGTCCTCCAGGGTCACGAGTCCCATCACCTCGCCGTACTCGTCGACCACCAGGGCGAAGTGGGTCTTCTTGGTCAGGAAGGCCTTGAGCTGGGCGCGCAGCGACGTGGTGCCCGGCACGAACCACGTCTCGAGGGCCAGCGCCTCGACCTTCAGGCCGGAGGCATCGCCGCCCGCGGCGTCGAGCGCCCGCAACAGGTCCTTGGCATGGAGCACGCCGACGATGTTCTCCGGCGTGCCGCGCCAGAGCGGCATGCGCGTGTACGGCGAGGACAGGACGGCGCGGACGATGTCCTCGGAGGGCTGATCCGCGTCGATCGCCCGCATCTTGGTGCGGTGGACCATGACGTCGGAGACCGACAGGTCCGACAGGTCGAGGAGGCCGCCCAGCATGTCGCGCTCGGCCTTGGCGACGCCCCCTTCCCGGTGCATCAGCGCCACCTGCCCGCGGAGTTCCTCGGCGGCGGTGAGAATCGACTGGTGCTCGCCGATGGTGATGCCGAACGGCTTCAGCATCAGCCGCACGAGGTGCTCGATGGCGATGGCGAGCGGGCCCATCAGCGCCACCGCGAAGGCCACCGGCCGGGCCGTGAGCAGGGCCGCCTTGTCGGGCTTGGAGATGGCGAGCGTCTTCGGCAGCACCTCGGCGAACACGATGACCAGCACCGACATGCCGACCGTGGCGTAGATCACGCCGCTCTTGCCGAACAGCGCGGTGAGCACACTGGTGGTGAAGGCCGAGGCGCCGATCGCCACGATGTTGTAGCCGATCAGCATCGCCCCGATGAAGCGCTCGCGGATCGCCAGGATGCGGTTGACGATCGCCGCCCTCGGGTCGCCCGCCTGTTCGAGAGCGTGCATCCGAGCACGGGAGGCGGCCGTGAAGGCGGTCTCCGCCCCCGCGAAGAAGGCCGAGAGCAGCAGCGAGATCAGGACGATGCTCGCGGCAAACCACAGGTCGATATGGGTTTCCATCGGGTCCGTCGGGCACGCCTCAAGCGGCTGGTCGGCCGCCGATATAGCGGTTCCTCCGATTTATTGCGCCCCGATCCGGCGCACTGTCCACGTCGCCCAATAGACGGGCCGCCCATAGAGGCTCGACGTGTCGCGGCCCGAGGCGGTCGGGGCGAGCCGGTCGAGCCAGGTGAGGAAGCCGGCCTTGCCGGGGTAGATCGCGGGCGTGTCGAGGTTGCCTTCCGCGTCGGTCATCCAGAAATGCGCGCTCCGGTCGAAGCGGCCGCTGCCATCGCCGCCGGATCGCAGCCCGAGATAGGCGGAGGAGCGACCCGCCTCGACGGGATCGGCGTAGAGTTGGAGGGCTCCGATCCCGTCGAGGCTCAGGTCGGCGGTGTATTGCAGGCAGATGTCGGCGACCGGTCCGCCGGGGGCATTGGCGGGCCGCTGGCATGTGTAGGAGACCGCCCAGCGCTGCATGCCCTTGGCCCGGGCGACCCGCACGAGGGTCCCGGGCGGCAGCGGCCCGGCGAGCTTCCGCGCCGTCGACCAAACCTTCGGTCCGGACAAATCCTGCGCCGTGCGCAGGAAGAGCCCGGTTCGGCGTTTCTCGGGGGCGAGCCCGCAATCCTCTGGCAGCACGTCCGTGTAGACGTAGTGATAGGTGTGGTCGACGATGCTGATCGAACCGGCGAGCCCGTGGGTCTCGAAGGCCGGGGCCGTGCAGGCCGAGGCGACTGGCTTCCCCGCTTCGTCCATCACCGCTGCGGGAGCGGGCGGGTCGCTGCGCCGCCCGGGTCCGGAGCCGGTCTCGAACGGTGTCCAGGCGAGCCCGTAGCCGTCGGCGGTGCGGGTGCGGATCTCGAACGTCTGGAAATCGAGGGTGCGTGCCTCGATCTGCACGCGGCGCCGGACATCGGCCGGCCCGTCCGTGGGCGCATCCGGTTCCGACCGTCGCCGCCGGCCGCGATCCTTCGTATCGGCCTCGGCGGCGCCGGTGACGCCCACGCGCTCCTGCCCGAGCAGGAAGACGTAGCTGTAGGCCTCTCCGGCCCAGTCGCGGCCGGAGATCGCGATCGGGTCGCGCGGTCCGATCCCCTCGGCGGCCGGCGTCGGCTCGGACCAGCCGCGGGTCCGCCCGCGCTGCTCGGGCAGGTCGACCCAGAACCGGTCGGCCGAGGGCGGCAGCGTCGTGGCCAGGGCCTCGAAGGTGCGGCCGGTGCGCAGGGCGCCCCCGTCGCGGCTGTCCGTGGCCCGGCGCTCCGGACAGGGCTCGTCCCGGCGGGATGCCACCGGGGTCTGCCCCTGGAACACCGCCTGGAGCGGCCCGGGCGACTCGGACCGGGCCAGACGCAGGATCTGCACGCCGCGCACGAACGCGCAGGGGGCCGGCGCGATCAGGACGCCCTCGGCCTCCGAGCCCTCGCGGCAGATCTCGAGTGCGCCCCCGCCGGTCACGAAGCAGCTCGGCGCGCTGCCCTCGTAGCCCCCGGGCTTGGCGACGGCGGTCCCCTGCCCCAGCAATGCGGCCCCGGCCAGGCCTCCGAGGCCCGCGAGAGCCGAAACGCGCAGCCTCAGCCCGGCCACGCGCCGGGACCTCAAGTTGCCCGCACGAAGATGAACGGTATCGGCGAGGGACATTCTGAACGTTTTTGAAAAAACCACGTCTATCGCCGGTATCGATCGGGTCGTCGGGAAAGTCTTGCAGCCTCTAACGCACGGCCGGTGAGCCGGGAAGTGGTGCGGACCGCGCAAGCCGCTATCGCTGGGGATCGGGCGAACCCGGTGCCCGCTCGTCCGTTGTCGCGGCTTGAGGGCTCCCCTTGCCCGACCCTGCCAGAGTCCGGAGATCACCACATGGACATCGCCGTCGAAACCGTCATCGACCTCGTCACGCGACTGCGCGCGATCGAGGTCAAGGAGGGCAATACCGATCCGGATTCGGGCTCGAACCCGATCGACGACGGCGCCACCGACGTCCTCACCTCGGGGACGGACGACGCCACCGAATCCGAGGTCCGCGGCATGATCGCCGGGCTCGACGACGATTCCCGCGCGGAGCTGCTGGCACTCCTGTACGTCGGGCGTGGGGACATGGAGCCTGAGGAATGGGGCGAGGCGGTTCGCTTCGCCCGCGAGCGCGAGGCCGTGGGCGAGGGTGCCGTGCGGGAATTGCTGGGCTCGCCCGACGCCGGGGATCTCCTGGAGGAAGGGCTGGACGCGATGGGACTCACCCCCGAGCTGCCCCCCGCGTGAGCGCCTGAGAGCGGCCGATCCCATGTCCTCGCGCGTACGCAGGGGTGCCACCAAGGCGCTGCGGGTCCTCACGCGGCCGGTCCGCCGCGCGCAGGGGCATGGCGGCAAGGGCCGCGGCGGGCTCGTGGTCGAGCCCTATCGCGGCTACGGCTCGCACGACGAGATCTTCCTGATCGGCCGGGTGTTTCGCCAGTCGCCCGGCATTCCCGACGAGGATCCCGAATCCCTGCGGGCGCAGTGGCGCGACCTGCGCCGCCGCATCGCCCGTCACAAGGTGGCCGGGGCGGCCGTGACCGCCCGGTTCGGAGGGGACGCCGCCCGGGTCGAAACCGACCGCGACGGCTATTTCCGCGTGCATCTGTACCCGCGCACGCCCCCGGCGGACGGGGGCGACTGGCACACGGTCGATCTCGTCCTCGACGCCGACCCGCCGATCCCCGCCGAGGGCGCGGTCTTCATCCCGCCCGACCGGTGCCGCTGCGTCGTCGTCAGCGACATCGACGACACGATCATGCGCACCGGCGTCGCCAACAAGCTGACGATGCTCTGGCGGCTGTTCGTGGAGGATGCCGAGAGCCGGGTCGCCTTCCCGGGCGTGGCTGCCCTGTACCGCGCCCTGCACGGCGGCCTCGGCGGCGCCGAGGGCAACCCGATGCTCTACGTCTCCCGTGCGCCCTGGGGCCTCTACGAGATGCTGTCGGAGTTCTTCCAGCGCCACGGCATCCCGGCGGGGCCGGTGCTGTTCCTGCGGGAATGGGGGCTCTCCTGGACGCACCCGCTGCCGCGAAGGGCGACGGATCACAAGCAGGCGCTGATCCGCCACATGCTCGCCCTCTACCGCGATCTGCCCTTCGTGCTGATCGGCGACAGCGGCCAGCACGACCCTGAGGTCTACGCGCAGATCGTCGAGGAGAATCCCGGGCGGGTGCTGGCGGTCTACATCCGGAACGTGTCCCGCAACGCCGCCCGGGTCGAGGAGGTCGTGCGCCTGGCGGGTGCCGTCGCCCGGGCCGGGTCGAGCCTCGTGCTCGCCGCCGACAGCGTTGCCATGGCCGAGCACGCCGCCGCGATCGGGCTGATCGCCCCCGAGGCCGTGGCCCGCGTCGCCGACGAGCACGCCGCTGCGGCGGAGGCCGGGCCGCGCCGGGAGACCGCCCGGATCACCCCGGATTCGGCGGGATCCGGGTCGGAGCAGCCGATCGCACCGGAGGCGATCGCCGAGGCGCTCGCGGGCGACGGTCCCGTGCCGGCGACCCTTGTGGTCGAGCCGGAGACGCCCGCCGCCCTGCCCCAACGCGGAGCCTGAAGGCGTGGGTCGCCGATCGGGCCGCCGTAAGAAACCGAAATTTTCCCGGCACGGCGGCGCCGGTACCCGAGACCGTCAGCCCGCTATTCCGCACAGCGGCGCCGTACCGCCATCCGGCATGGAACGCGAACCCGCCTGACACCGCGGCACGGAGAGTACGGGTCGACAAGCTGGCCGATGCCGGGGCGACCGGGCTCCCCGCCCTGCGCGGCGAACGCGGCGTCATCAGCGAGACCGCGGTAATCGGCGGTGTGAACGCCTTCGTGATCGAGCCCCGGCAGATGCCAGAGGCCAACCGCGACCGGCTGCTCCTTCGTATCCATGGGGGCGGCTACGTCTGGAATCCCGGGGAGTCCGGCAATCCGAAGCGATCCTGATCACCGCCGCGCGACCTGTTCACGCCGGACGCCTCCGGAACCGGGACGGTCATCGACGAAATGGCCCGTGATCTCGACCGCCATCTGGGCCGCCACGGGGACACGCCCAGGGCTCGCGCCCGTTCTCACGCAATGTTGCAATGCAGCAATTCGGTGGGCGCGCTTCACATCCGGACTTCGATCCCTAGGTTGGGGCGCTCGCATGCCGGTCCACGCTCTCCGAGCCCCATGGAGCCCATCCGTGCAAACCTACACCCTGGCCATCGCCGACGGCGTGCTCTTCGCCTGCCTGCCCGACGAAGCCGATATCTCGGCCGCGATCACCGACGCCGCGGCCACCAATTACGGATTCGGCCTCAGCCTCGACATCGTCCGCGGGGCAACGCTGACCAACGCCGCCGGTCCCCAGGACGAGGTCGTCTGGCAGGAAGGATCCGACAGCGAATTGCTCGACGCCCAGGGACGCCGCTATCGCTATGCGGTCCGGCGTCCCTGCTGATCGAAGGTCGGTAAAGGCCTGACACCGCACGACCCGCCGGTGCTAGGTGTGCAGTCCCGCGGTGTGGTGGCATCAATTTAGCTGTAACCGCCGCACACCGGGAGGCGTTATGGGACAGGTTCTTCACGGCTGCGCCACGACCACGCACGCGGTCAGAGCAACGCTACAGCGATCGAAAGCTCCGCTCAAAGATCTTGCCGCCCAGCATGGACTGAACCCCAAGACAGTCGCGAAGTGGCGTAAGCGAGCCTTCGTGCATGACGCGGCGATGGGACCGAAGACGCCGCGCT
>NZ_JBFUGA010000136.1:0-13521 GCF_056403155.1 Methylobacterium sp. P3_A11 | reverse complement strand
GCAGCACGGTCGGCGCCCCGGAGCCCGCGACCGCGAGGCCGACCCGGCCGCCATCGGCCGCGACCCGCCAGCCGAGCAGCGCCAGGGCCTCGGCGGCCGCCACCGAGCGCAGCGCCCGGCGAGTGCCGAACAGCATGGAGGGCCGGAAATCGGCGAGGAGCACCACGGCCCGGTCGCGCTCGTCGTGGTGGGTGCGGACATGGAGCTGCCCGGTGCGGGCCGTGGCGTTGCGGTCGATGAAGCGCCGGTCGTCGCCCTCGGACCACAGGCGGACGTCCTCCGGCTCGGAACCGCGCCCGCGGCGCCGGGTGACGATGCCGCCGGGCAGACCTGCCAACGTCCGGGTGGCGGGTGCGGAACCCCGCCGCGCGAGGTGGCGCAGGCCCATCAGGGCCTCGCCCGAGAGGTGGATGCCGGCGGCGCTTCCGATCCCTGCACCATTTGCGGGGATGGGCGGCCCGGCCGTCGGGCCGGGTCGGGCCGGGTCGAAGTCCCGCGCGCGGGGAGCGCCGCTTCCGAAGAGGGATGTGGCCGTCCCATCGGGCGAGCCCGTGCCCAAAGCGTCTCTCCCCGCTCCCCCCCTGCTGCGCACGGTACCCTCCCCCGCAGAGGGGGGAGGGGATCTGCGGCGCGCCTGCCCGAACCCGAACACCGTCAGAGCGCCCGCACCCGCTGAACCAGCTCGCCGACGAGGCCGCGCGCCGTCTTGCCCTCGGCGGCCGCCCGCCAGGTCAGGCCGATGCGGTGGGAGAGCGCGTCCCGGGCGAGTTCGGTGACGTCCTCGGGGATGACGTGGTCGCGGCCCCGCAGCCAGGCCCGGGCCTTGCCGGCCATCATCAGCGCCAGGGTGCCCCGCGGCGAGGCCGGGTGCTCGATCATGGCGCGCAGGTCCGGGGCGGCCACGTCGGTGCGGGTCGCCGCCACCAGCCGGACCAGATAATCCTTGAGCGCCGGCGACACGTAAGTGGCGAGCGCCGCCTCCCGGGCGGCCCGCACGTCCGCCAGCGACAGCCGCATGGTCATGGCGTCGACGTGATGGGTGATCTCGCCCTCCACGAGGTCGAGGATCGCCCGTTCGGTCGCCTCGTCGGGCATGTCGACCACGACGTGGAGCAGGAAGCGGTCGAGCTGCGCCTCCGGCAGCGGAAAGGTGCCGGCATGCTCGATCGGGTTCTGGGTCGCCACGACCATGAACGGATCGGAGAGCCGATGGGTGTGACCGGAGACCGTCACCTGCCCCTCGGCCATGGATTCGAGGAGTGCCGACTGGACCTTCGGGGGGGCGCGGTTGACCTCGTCCACCAGCACGAGGGCGTGGAACAGGGGTCCGGGCAGGAACTCGAAGGTGCCGCTGTCCTGGCGCCAGACGGTGGTGCCGGTCAGATCGGCCGGCATCAGGTCCGGGGTGCACTGGATGCGCGCGAAGGAGCCGTCGAGGCCGTCGGCCAGCCGCTTGACCGCGCGGGTCTTGGCCAGCCCCGGCGCGCCCTCGATCAGCAGGTGGCCGCCGGTCAGGAGCCCGATCAGCAGGCGCTCGACGAGGCCGGCGCTGCCGATCAGGCCGCGCTCCAGGCCCTCGCGCAGCGCCATGACGCGGCCGTGAAGGCCGGCGTCGGGCGTGCTGCTGGCAACGCTGTCGGACCGGCGCTCAGCGAGGGCGCCGCTCATGCGGAGAAAGATCCTGCGCGGATCGACTCCGCCGGGTGGTGGGCCATGTCCGGGGCCGCGTCCTGCATCCTGCACGTCTCCTCGGCCGGGTCCCGAATTCTTAAGGGATCCTCAGGCTCTTGCCGGTGTGCCCGCTGCCCGGTGCGGCCGTCAATCCCGGTTCGGATGCCCTTTCGGATCGGGGCCGGTCCATGGTGTCACGGTTTCGTCACCTCCCCGCTCCCATGAGGTCGCGGATGACCAGCTACGCCGCCCTGCCCGAAGAAGTGAAATCCGCCATCGGCCTGCTCGTGGCCTTCGTGCTCGGCACGATCATCGGGGCCGAACGCCAGTACCGGCAGCGCACCGCGGGCCTGCGCACGGCGGTGCTCGTCGCGGTGGGGGCCAGCGCCTTCGTCGATCTCGGCATGCGGCTCACCGGTCCGGACGGGGGCGTCCGCACGGTAGCCTACGTGATCTCCGGCATCGGCTTCCTCGGCGCCGGCGTGATCATGAAGGAGGGCATGAACGTCCGCGGCCTCAACACGGCTGCCACCCTGTGGTGCTCGGCCGCCGTCGGGGCCTTCTGCGGTGCGGACCTGCCCCTGGAGGCGGTGTTCGTGATGGTGACGGTGCTGGCCTGCAACACCGCCCTCCGGCCCCTGGTGAACGCCATCAACCGCGCGCCGATCCGCGAATCCGCCACGGAGGCGACCTACGAGGTCCAGGTGACCACGGCGCCCGGCGAGGCCGGGCCGGCCCAGGACATGCTGGTGGAGCGTCTGGAGGCGGCGAACTACCCGGTCGGCAGCGTCGAGATCGAGGAGCGGGGCGAGACCGCGGTCGACGTGGTGGCGACGCTCACGGCCAGCGCCGTGAAGGCGGAGGAACTCGACGCCGTGACCAACGAGCTGGCCCGCATGCCCGGTATCCGCCACGCCACGTGGTCGGTGCAGACCGCCGATTGATTGAATTTGCGGTCAAAGCGCGGTCCGCTCGACCGTACCGGTGGCTGCCTCCGACCCAACCCCGCTGGTCCGGACTGCATCCGGGCGGCCTGGAACCGGACGTTCGGATGCAGGACGCTTTTTTGGCGAAGCGGCGTCATTCATCGGCCTGCGCTATGACGAGCGATCGCGCCGAGCAGGGTCGAATGCTGTCGGTGAACGACCCGGAGAAAGGCCTCTTCCTCTCCCAAGGCTCGCGCCAACACGATCGCGCCCTGTATCCCCGACACCGCCTCCTCCGCGAGCTGCACGGCCAGTGATTTGGGAATGCCCCCGGCTTCGAGGCAGTGGGCCAGCGCCGATATCCAGCGCGCGAAGTAACGCCTTGTCCGAACCGCAAAAACCGCGCCGGAGGCATTCAGACCGATGCAGCCGACGAGGCAGACCCTTCGGCCGGACCGGAAGTAGGCCGTCACGTCGTCGATCATGGACGTGACGGCCGCTGCCGGATCCTGTGCCTGCTCCAGCGGCGAGAAGATCGCCGTCGCAAACCAGGAATCGATGTCGGCAAGGACCGCCTCCATCATCTCTTCCTTCCCGCCCGGGAAGAAGTTGTAGAGGCTGCCCTTGCCGAGCCCGGTCGCCTTCGACAGCACCGACAGGCTCGCGCCCTCGAACCCGTGCTCGCGGAACGCTTCCGCCAGTGCCGGCACGGCGCCGGCACGCTCCGTCAGGACCCGCTTCGCGCTCAAAGACCGAGGTCGCTGAGCGAGGGGTGATCGTCGGGTCGGCGGCCAAGCGGCCAACGGTATTTGCGCTCCGCTTCGGTGATCGGCATCTCGTTGATGCTGGCATGGCGGTGCGCCATCAATCCGTCGTCAGCGAATTCCCAGTTCTCATTGCCGTAGGCGCGGAACCAGTGTCCGCTGTCGTCGCGATACTCATAGGCATAGCGCACCGCGATACGGTTGCCGGTGAAGGCCCACAGCTCCTTGACCAGCCTGTATTCGTGCTCCTTGTTCCATTTGCGCGTGAGGAAGGCCTGCGCCTCCTCCCGATTCGTCACGAATTCGACCCGGTTCCGCCAGCGCGTGTCGTGCGTGTAGGCCAACGCGACCTTGGCCGCGTCGCGCGTGTTCCAGCCGTCCTCGGCAAGGCGCACCTTCTCAATCGCCGACTCTTCGGTGAACGGTGGAAGCGGAGGACGGGACATCAGATCGCCTTTCTGAATCAGTTTGTACCGTTCGGTACAAAGGCGCGGTCGATCCGTCAATCCCCGTCAGGCCAACCTGCTTCTCCGGACCGGCCTCTGCAGGCGGCCAGCAGCCTCGTCCCGCGCTTCCGTTCCGAAAGCGGACGGTCTCGAAACCACCCGACGCGGATCCGGGCCGGGTCGTGCGGGGCACGTTCGAACCCCGGACTCTGACCGTTCGGGACTCAACCCGGACACGAAACCTCCGGATCCGATCAGACTTTATCCGGCCGATCCCGGAGACCCATCATGACCCAATCGCAGAAGCACGCGCTGATCGTCGGAGCCTCCCGCGGCCTGGGGCTCGGCCTCGTCGAGACCTTCCTGGCCCGCGGCTGGCGGGTCACTGCCACCCAGCGCACGCCGTCCCCGGCTCTCGCCCGCCTGGGTTCGGAGGCCCTGCGCGTCGAGACCGCCGACATCGACGACGATCCCGGCGTCGCCGCCCTGCACGAGCGGCTGGCCTCCGAGCGTTTCGCGCTGATCTTCGTGGTGGCCGGCATCGCCACGCAGGCGCACGACCCGGCGCACGCGGTGCCCCGCGCGATCGCCGCGCAGGTCTACCTCACCAACGCGATCAGCCCGATCCGCTTCGCCGAGGCTTTCCGCGACCGCCTCGCCCCCGGCGGCAGCATCGCCCTGATGAGTTCGATCCTCGGCAGCGTCAGCCTGAACGAGACCGGCGGCTGGGAGACCTACCGGGCCAGCAAGGCGGCGCTGAACACCCTGGCGCGCAGCTTCGAGATCCGGCACCGGGCGGAGAACGTCTCCGTGCTGATCCTGCATCCGGGCTGGGTGCGTACCGAGATGGGCGGCGCGGAGGCCGACATCGACGTGGCGACCAGCGTCACAGGCCTCGCCGACGTGATCGGGGCGCAGCTCGGCCGGCCGGGCGCCCACTACCTCGACTACCGCGGCGAGACGCTGCCATGGTGACGCGGTCTCCCTGACGGGCGCTCAGCGGCGTGGATCGAGGGGGCGGCTGCGCCGCTCGATCACCACGGTCGGGCGGGTGCGGCGCTCGACCACCACGGTGCGGAGCGCCCGGCTCGGGCTCGCCTGGGTCAGGATCCGCTCGGGGACGCGCTCCGGCTTGGCCTTCTTGGCCGCCAGAACGTGCGGGCGGACCTCGTCGGCCGGCAGGCCCATCAGGCCGGCGGCGATCTCGACCTGCTGCTCGACATCGTCGGCGAGATCCTGCGCGGCGGCGACCGCCTCGTTCACCGTCGGCGGCTCGCGGCGGACGCGGATCGGCGGCAGGTCGGCGAAGCTCTTCTGTGTCTTCTTCACGGGGCGACTCGCGGTCTTCATCCGACAGACATAGCGCCTTCCAGGACAGTTGTGCAGTGCATCAAAAACCTGTGAGCGCCGTCTCGGGCACATGCCTGGGGGCGGATGACGCGGCGTTGGGCAGTGCCGCAAGGAGCATCCCAAGGGCGGACCGAAGCACGCGATCAATCCGGCGGCAGAATCCGTCCGAACTCACGCGCGGTGCGACATAGAAGCGCAGAGAGCTGCCTGTGGGGCTCGGCCGCAGCGCGGTCACCCGCCGACGTTAAGGCCCGCCGTGATACCGTGACCCGATGACAGACACCCTCGATCCCCGCCTCACCCCGGCCCGCCCGGAGGTCGCCGCTCTCGGCCTGCGGGATCGCGTCACGGCGGCCCGTTACGTGGCCGCGACGCCGCGCCGGGTCACGGCACCCGCCGCCCCCCTGCGCCGGGCTCCGTCCCCCCAGGCCGGGCTCGACACCGAGGCGCTCCTCGGCGACGCGGTCGATCTGTACGACGAGACCGAGGGCTTCGCCTTCGTGCAGCTCGTCCGCGACGGCTATGTCGGCTACCTGCCAGCCGCCTGCCTCGGCCCGGCCGAGCCGGAGCCGACGCACCGGGTCACGGCCCTGCGCACCTTCCTGTATCCCGAGCCGGACTTGAAACGACCGGTCCGCGGCCACCTCAGCCTCGGCGCCCGCCTCGTGGCGACAGGCGCGTCGGGCGCGTATCTGGAGACCCCGGGGGGCTACGTGTTCGCCGCGCATTGTTCGCCCGTGGCGACCCACGAACCGGACTACGTGGCCACGGCCGTGCGGCTGGCCGGGACGCCCTATCTGTGGGGTGGGCGCACGAGCCTCGGGCTCGACTGCTCCGGCCTGGTGCAGCTCTGCCTGGACGCGGCGGGGCTGCCCTGCCCCCGCGACGCCGACATGCAGGAGGCGGCTCTCGGGCAGGCCTTGCCCCTCGACCTCGCATGCCTGCGCCGGGGCGACCTCGTGTTCTGGCGCGGCCATGTCGGTCTGATGCGCGATTCCGAGACGCTCATCCATGCCAACGGCCACCACATGGCGGTGGCGGCCGAGCCGCTGGCGGAGGCCGTCTCCCGGATCCGGGCCACCAGCTTCGGTGCGGTCACCAGCCTCCGGCGCCTTTAAGGCGGCGGGGTCCAAGTCCCGCGGCAATCGTGCTACAGGGCGCCGCCGCGTCCCTCTTCCTGCCCGGTTCGTGGGTCACTCCTGTTGACAGGAGTACCCCGCCCTCGCCACATCGCCCCCATGACCGCCGATATCGCGACCCCCGAGCCCGTCCCGGGCACCGCCGGCAAGCCGCCGCTGGAGATCCTGCTCTGCGCCCCGCGCGGCTTCTGCGCCGGCGTGGTGCGGGCCATCGACGTCGTGGAGCGAGCTCTCGCCATCTATGGGCCGCCCGTCTACGTCCGCCACGAGATCGTGCACAACAAGTACGTCGTGGAGAGCCTGAAGCGGAAGGGCGCCGTGTTCGTCCGCGAACTCGACGAGGTGCCGGACGGCGGCGCCCCGGTGATCTTCTCCGCCCACGGCGTCGCCAAGACCGTGCCGGCCAATGCCGATTCGCGCGGCCTGACCACCATCGACGCCACCTGTCCGCTGGTCACCAAGGTCCACCGCGAGGCCGAGATCCACCACAAGCGCGGCCGCCACGTGCTGCTGGTCGGCCATTCCGGCCATCCGGAGGTCGTCGGCACCATGGGCCAGCTGCCCAAGGGCTCGATCACCCTGGTGGAGGACCTCGACCAGATCGCGGCCCTGACCCCCGACAACCCCGACAACCTCGCCTGGGTCACCCAGACGACCCTGTCGGTGGACGACACCCGGCACATCGTCGACGCCCTCAAGAAGAAGTTCCCGACCATCACCGGGCCGCATAAGGACGACATCTGCTACGCCACCACGAATCGCCAGGAGGCGGTGAAGCAGGTGGCGCCGCTGGTGGACGCCCTGATCGTCGTCGGGTCCTCGAACTCCTCGAACTCGCAGCGCCTGCGCGAGGTCGCCGAGCGCGTCGGCTGCCCGATCACCCGTCTGGTGCTCCGCGCCGAGGAGATCGACTGGCCGGCCTTCGAGGGCATCCGCAAGCTCGGCTTGACCGCCGGCGCCTCGGCCCCCGAGGTGCTGGTCGAGGAGATCATCGACGCCTTCGCGGCCCGCTACGACGTCGTCGTCGACACGGTCTCGACGGTGATCGAGGACATGGTCTTCCCGCTGCCGCGGGAGCTGCGCAGCGAGGCCGCCGAATAGGCAGTTTCGGACCGCGCAGCCTGCGGGGCCGCTCGGCCTCGAGGCCCGGCAGGGTCTGTGCGGGGGCGCTGCGGCGCCCCTCGCCTTATCGAAGTTCCGACATTCAGAGCGCGCATACGTGGCCGTCTACACCGAGGTATCCGACGCGGCGCTCGCTGAGTTCCTGTCCGCCTACGCGATCGGCGGCCTGCTCTCCTACAAGGGCATCGCCGAAGGGGTCGAGAACTCGAACTTCTTCCTGCACACCACCGACGGCGCCTACATCCTGACCCTCTACGAGAAGCGGGTCCGCGAGCAGGACCTGCCGTTCTTCATCGGCCTGATGGAGCATCTCTCGGCCCGCGGCCTCGCCTGCCCGCAACCGGTGCGGGACCGGACCGGCCAGGCCCTCGGACAGCTCTGCGGCCGGCCCGCCGCCATCGTGAGCTTCCTGGAGGGCGTCTCGGTCAAGGCGCCGGGCGCGGAGCATTGCCGGGAACTCGGCCGGGCGCTGGCCGAGCTGCACGCCGCCGGCCGGGATTTTCCGATGGTGCGGGACAACAGCCTCTCGGTCGCCGCATGGCGGCCGCTGTTCGCGCAGGCCGAGGCTCAGGCCGACTCGGTCGCCCCCGGCCTCGTCGAACGGACCCGGGCCGACCTCGCCGTCCTAGAGGCGCACTGGCCCCGGAACCTGCCGGGCGGGGTGATCCACGCGGATCTCTTCACCGACAACGTGTTCTTCATCGGCGACGCCCTGTCGGGCCTGATCGATTTCTACTTCGCCTGCACCGACGCCTTCGCGTACGACCTCGCGGTCTGCCTCAACGCGTGGTGCTTCGACCCCGACGGTCCCTTCCACCGGGACAGGGCGGCGGCGCTGATCGCCGGCTACGAGGCGGTGCGGCCCCTGGAGACCGCCGAGGTCGCGGCGCTGCCGATCCTGTGCCGCGGCGCCGCTCTGCGCTTCATGCTGACCCGGCTGGTCGACTGGCTGAACGTGCCTCCCGGCGCCCTGGTCAGGCCGAAGGACCCACGGGAATTCGATCGCCGGCTCGCCTTTCACCGGCAGGCGCGGGACGCGCGGGATTACGGCCGCCAGGGTTGATGACCGGATGAGCACCGAGACGACCGAGGCGGCCTCCGAGCCGACGCGGGTCAAGATCTACACCGACGGCGCCTGCTCGGGAAATCCGGGTCCCGGCGGCTGGGGGGCGATCCTAATCTTCGGCGACACCCGGAAGGAACTCTCCGGGGGCGAGGCCCACACCACCAACAACCGGATGGAGATCCTGGCGGCGATCGAGGCGCTCGAGGCCCTGAAGCGCCCCTGCCGGGTCGACCTGTTCACGGACTCGCAGTACCTGCGCCAGGGCATCACCGGCTGGATCCACAACTGGAAGGCGCGAGGCTGGCGGACCGCCGACAAGAAGCCCGTCAAGAACGAGGACCTCTGGCGGCGCGTCGACGCCGCCCGGGAGCGCCACGAGGTGGCATGGCATTGGGTGAAGGGCCATGCCAGCGACCCGCTGAACAACCGGGTCGACGCGCTGGCCGTGGCGGCGATGCTGCCGTTCAAGCGGCGCTGAACGGCGTTCCCGCGCCCCGGGCCGGATCGTTCAGTCGGTCTCGCCGTCGAGGCCCAGCCAGTGGCGGCCGTCCCGGGCCAGGAGGTCGTCGGCCTCCGTTGGGCCGGCGCTTCCGGCCGGGTAGAACGCCACCCCCGGCTGCGGCCAGCCCTTGAGCAGGGGATCCACCGCGCTCCAGCCGGCCTCGATGTTGTCGGCGCGCTGGAACAGCGTCGCGTCGCCGGTCATGCAATCGTAGAGCAGCGTCTCGTAGCCGACATTCGGCGTGTCGGCGAAGAAGTCCTTGTAGCGGAAGCCGGAGCGTACCCGGCCGATCTTCATCTGCGGCCCGGGCACCTTCACGTTGAACTCCGTGCTGACCCCATGGTCCGGATCGACCAGGATCCGCATCACGGTCGGGCCGAGATCGGCGTTGGGCGTATCGGCGAACATCTTGAACGGTGCCGGCTTGAACAGCACCGCGATCTCGGTGCGCCGGCCGGTCATGCGCTTGCCGGTGCGGACGTAGAACGGCACCCCGGCCCAGCGCCAGTTCTCGATGTGGAGCTTCAGGGCGATGTAGGTCTCGGTGACCGAGTCCTTCGCCACGTGCGGCTCGTCCCGGTAGGCGGGCACGTCGCGTCCCTCCGAGGTGCCGGCCGTGTACTGGCCGCGCACCGCGTCCTCGGGCGGGATCGGCCGCACGGCCTCGGCGAGCTTGGCCTTCTCGGTGCGCACGGCCTCCGCGTCGAAGGAGTTCGGCGGCTCCATGGCGACCATGCAGAGCAGCTGGAACATGTGGTTCGGCACCATGTCGCGCAGCGCCCCGGTGGGCTCGTAGAAGCCGCCGCGCTCCTCGACGCCGACCGTCTCGGCGGCGGTGATCTGGATGCTGTCGATGTATTCCCGCCGCCAGACCGGCTCCAGCAGGCCGTTGGCGAAGCGGAACGCCATGATCGACTGGACCGTCTCCTTACCGAGAAAGTGGTCGATCCGGTAGAATTGGCTCTCGTCGCCTTGGCGGAGGATGCGCGCGTTGAGGTCCCGGGCCGAAGCGAGGTCCGAGCCGAACGGCTTCTCGATCACAACCCGGCGGAACTGGTTCTCCGCCTGCTTGAGCAGGCCCGCCTGCCCGAGCCCGTCCACGATGGTGCCGAAGAAGCGGGCCGCCACCGCGCAGTAGAACACCGCGCTGCCGTTCACCCGCTGCTTGACGGCCTCGAAGGTCTCGGGCTTCTCGAAATCGCCCTTGAGGTAGTACAGTCGCTCCCGGATGAAGCCCCAGCTCTTCGCGTCGATGTGATCGGCGTGGAACTCGGAGGTCGGATCCTTGCTGAACGCCTCCAGGGTCTGGGTGAGGGTGTCGCGCAGGGTTTCGTCGGTACCGTCGCCGTGGTCGACGCCCAGGATCGAGAAGCCCTCCGGCAGCAATCCCGCGCCCGCGAGGTTGTAGAGCGACGGCATCAGCAGGCGCTTGGTCAGGTCTCCGCCCGCCCCGAAGATCACCAGCGTGCAGGGGGGGGCGGGCTGCGTACCGCAGGCCGCGTCATCCTTGAGAGCTGTCGTCGGCCCGGCCATCCCTGACTCCCGTCTGGCTGCGCTGCAGCAAACCGGCCTGACAACCCGCCGCAGCGAAGCCCGTTCCGGCGCCGATGAGGCTGTGCCGTGCCGATCCTAGGACCGGGCGCCCCGCATGCATACCCACGCGCGCGAACCCCGGACCCATGGGCCCGTCGTCCTCAGCGCACGGCATGACCGGCACGCCCCCTGGATCACGTCGCTGCGCACGCGCCGGTGCAAGGTGTGCGGCAGCCTTCACCGGACGATCGCGTGCGCAAGGCCGCCGCTCGGACCGGCGGGAGGATCGCAGCAGCCTACTCGTCGGGGCGGACCGCCTGACCGCCCTGGTCGATCGGCAGGCTCGGACCCTTCAGCTCGGAATCGCTCGGCAGGGAGCGCACGTCCCAGCCGCCGCCGAGTGCCCGGATCAACGTCACCGCCGCGGTGAAGCGGCTCAAGCGTACCTGGAGGGCGTTGATCTCGTTGGTCACGAGCAATCCCTGCGCGGTCACCACCGTGGTGAAGTTCTGCGTGCCGGCCCTGTATTCGTTGAGCGTGATCTCGACGGCCTTGCGGGACAGGTCCACGGCCGTGTCCTGCGCCCCCTGCTGCTGGCCCAGGATGCGCAGCGCCGCCATCTGGTTCTCGACCTCCGCGAAGGCGGCGAGCACCACCTGCCGGTAATTGGCCACCGCGGCGTCGTAGCCGGCTTCCGCTGAGCGCAGGGCCGCCGTGCGCGCGCCGCCGTCGAACAGGACCTCGCTGCCCGATGCGGCCACCGACCAGACTTGGTTGGCGGCCGAGAGCAGGCCGTTTCGGGTCGCCCCGGAGATGCCGCCCTGGGCCGAGATCGTCACGGTGGGGAAGAAGGCCGCCACCGCCACGCCGATGCGCTCGCTCTGCGCCTGGACGAGGCGCTCGGCCTGGGCGACGTCCGGCCGCCGCTCCAGCAGGTCGCTGGGGATCCCAACCGGCACGCCGGGCGGATTGCGCGGGATGCCGGCCACCGGGACCGACACCTCGGAGGGCGGCCGCCCGATCAGGGTGGCGATGGCGTTCACGTACTGCACCCGGGTCAGGCGCACCGCGATGGCCTGGGCCTCGATGGTCTGGACCTGGGTCTGCGCCGTGATCACGTCGGAGCGGGCCGCCACGCCGGCGGCGTATTGGTTCTCGGTGATCGCAAGCGTCTTCTTGAAGTTCGCGACGTTCTCGTCGAGCACCTTCTGGAGCGCATCGGCGTAGCGCACGGTCAGGTAATCGGCCGCCACTTCCGCCTGGATGGTCAGGCGGGTCAGCGCGAGGGTGGCGGCGTCGGATTGCGCCAGGGCCGCCTCACTCTCGATGGTGCGGCGGGTGCCACCGAACAGGTCGAGTTCCCAGCTCGCCTGACCGAGCAGCGACACGTTGGTGCGGGTGGTGGTGCCGCTGCCGGTCCGGGTGATGCTCGGCGCCCCGATCACCGTCGGGTACAGGGCGGCCTGGGCGGAGGCGACCAGCGCCCGCGCCTGCCGGTAATTCGCCACCGCCTGCCGGAGGGACTGGTTGTCGACGTCGACGAGGCGGATCAGCCGGTCCAGGGTCGGATCGCGAAAGACCCGCCACCAGTCGCCCCGCTCGGCCGCATCGTTGGGCCGGGCCTCGCGCCAGCCCTTCCGGCGCGCGGCGACGGAGGCTGGGCTGTCCTCCCGGACRCCGCCCTGCCTGTAGGCGAAGGGCGTCTCCACCGAGGGTCGGGCATAGTCGGGTCCGACCACGCAGCCGGCGAGGAGGGGCGCGGCGAGGAGGAGGGCGGCGAGGGTGCGGGGCCGCCGATCGGCAGCGGCAGGTTCGTGGCTCAACGGTCCAATGGAAGCAGGCGTCATGCCCACCCGCGCCCTCATCCTGAGGTGACGGAGCGCAGCGGAGGCGTCGACGGAGCCCTCCAGCCGGCCGCGCGATCCCTGGAGCTCTCCTTCGAGGCTGCTGCGCAGCCCCTCAGGATGAGGGGCATGCTGGGACAAACCCGCACCCGCGACCGGAGCCGCCGCTGTTTCACGTGAAACCTTAACCATCACTCTCCGGCCGGCAGTGCCGCTTCTCCGCCCCGTCCGGCGCGCCTGCGCCGGTTGAGCACCCTGTGCCGGAGGCGATCGAGGGTGAGGTAGACGACGGGGGTGGTGTAGAGGGTCAGGATCTGGCTCACAATCAGCCCGCCGACGATGGCGATGCCCAGGGGGCGGCGCAGCTCCGCGCCCTCGCCGTTGGCCAGGATCAGCGGCACGGCGCCGAGCATGGCGGCCAGCGTCGTCATCATGATCGGCCGGAAGCGCAGGAGACAGGCCTCGCGGATCGCGTCCACGGGATTCGCGCCGCGGGTCCGCTCGGCGTCGATCGCCACGTCGATCATCATGATCGCGTTCTTCTTCACGATGCCGATGAGCAGGAACACGGCGATCAGCGCGATGATGGTGAAGTCGGTCCCGGTCACCAGCAGGGCCAGAACCGCGCCGACGCCGGCCGAGGGGAGGGTGGAGAGGATCGTGAGCGGGTGCACGAAGCTCTCGTAGAGAACGCCGAGCACCGCGTAGACCGCCAGGATCGCCGCCAGGATCAGGAGCGGCTGGCGCGACGCGGAGGCGACGTAGTTCTTGGCCGCACCCGCATACTCGCCGTGGATCGTGGCGGGCAGCTGCAGGGAGGCCATCGCCCGGTCGATCGCGTCGGTGGCGTCCGACAGGCTCTTGCCCGGGGCGAGGTTGAACGAGATCGTGGTCGCCACGAACAGGCCCTGGTGGCTCACCTGCACGGGGGCGCTGCCCGGCTCGATCCGCGCGAAGGCCGAGAGCGGGACCATCGTCTCCTTCGAAGCTGAGACCGGCGCGCTCGACGAGGCGCCCCCCTTGCTCGCCGCGATGGCGTTGGAGGAGGCGTTGCGGGCCGAGTCGGACGCGATGGCCGCGGCGTTCGAGGCGGTGTCGGCGGTGCTGGCCGCAGCCGCCGCGGCCGCGACGGCTCCGGTCCCGCCCGAGGCGCTACCC
>NZ_JBFUGA010000135.1:0-13679 GCF_056403155.1 Methylobacterium sp. P3_A11 | reverse complement strand
CTCGAGGGCCGCGGCGAGGCGGGCGAGGTCGCGCAGGCGCGGACGGACCGCCTTGCGGACCATCCAGAGCCGTGCGCAGACGGCGGCGAGCCAGCCGGCGAGGCCGAAGGCGCCCACGGCCGCCAGGAGGGCGGCCGGATCCACCGGCGCGGCGGGGGGCTGCCCCGGCCCCGAGCGCCAGAGCGCCGTGCCGGCGGCGATCGCCGGCAGGATGACGGCCAGCGCCAAGGCGGGCGCCCGGGCATAGGCCAGCCGTGCCTCGGCCCGCCCGACATTGGTGCGCATCGCGGCGACGCGGGCGGCGATGCGGCGGCGCTCGATGGCCGCCGCCCCGTGGTTGCGCACCGCCGGCAGCCGCCGCACGAGGTCGTTCAGGTTGGCCTCCGCCCGGGCACTGGAACGCAGCCGCAGCTCCTGGCGGTCGCGCGCCCGTTCGAGCACCAGTCCGTAGGCCAGCCCGATCGCCGCGAGGCCGACCACCGCGGCCGGGACGAGCCGGGGCGCGGCCAGCGCGGCGAAACCCAGGGCCAGGATCAGGGCTCCGAGCGTCATGGCCGGCAGGACGATGCCGGCGGCGAGCAGGCGATCGGCCCGCGCCAGCACCTCGCCCACGATCCGAGCCAGGCTGCGCGCCTCGTCGCGGGCTCCGGCCGGCGCGTCGAGGATCGCCCGCAGCACGCCCTCGCGAACGGCGTCGGCAGCCTGGTTCTGCGCCTTGAAGCACAGGCGCGCCACGCACCAGCCGACACCCGCCAGGGCCACGGCGCAGACGGCGATGCACAGGAAGGCCGTGAGTTCGAGCTGTGCGGGAGGCATCGGGAAGCCGGATGCCAGCACCAGCTCGCGGCCCGGGAGCGTCGCCGCCACGCGGAGGAAGGGCAGCGCCGGCGCCTCGTCCTGTGGCAGCACCGCGATGAGGTCGCGCAGGCACAGGAGCGCGAGCGCGCAGAGCGGCGCACCGATCCCGACCGCGAGGGCCGCCGCGGCGGCATGCAGAGGCCGCGCGGCACGCCACGTCAGGACGAGAGGGTCGGATTCCATGCGTGTCCGGTCGGGATCGGGCGTCTGAGCCCCGCCCGGGGGCATAGGCGTTCACGACGGTCACGGGAAGTGTCGCACGCGCGTGGACGCCCTGCCGCGGGCCGCTGCGACACGTCGGACCGCATGTTTCTGCCGTCGGCCCTGGTTTGGAAGCGCTCCAGTGTTACAACCGTCAGGCAGGGCGCGGCCGAGGCTCCGACCGGCGAGGGGCTCTGACCCGCGCGGCCTGGCCGCCGCGGATATCCGGGCCGTATCGCGCCGGGCCGGCGCGCCGACGGATCTCGGCCGGTACCAGAGGGTGAGGCGACGCGTGCGGCGAGGGGTTGAGAAGACCGAGCGCGATGTCCCCGCCGGCTCCCGGCCCGGGTCCGCCTGATGGCGCAGCTGTTCACCCCCGGGGCCGACGCGCTCTACCGCCTCGCCCTGATGACCGGGGTGGCCTGCCTCGTCGGGCTTCCCGTCCTGGCGGCCGGGATCGTGCGCTCGAACTACGTCACCGGTGTCGGGGTCGCGCCGGCCCAGCCGCTGCCGTTCAGCCACAAGCACCATTCCGGCGAACTCGGCATCCAGTGCCGCTACTGCCACACGACGGTCGACCGGGAGGCCACCGCCGGCATCCCGCCGACGCAGACCTGCATGACCTGCCACTCGCAGATCTGGACCGGTTCCGACATGCTGAAGCCGGTGCGCGACAGCTACGCGCATGACAAGCCGCTGGAATGGGTGCGGCTGAACAAGCTGCCGCAATACGTCTACTACAACCACTCCGTCCACGTGACGAAGGGGATCGGCTGCTCGACCTGCCACGGCGACGTCACGGCGATGCAGATGACCTACCGAGCCAACGCTTTCGAGATGCGGTTCTGCCTCGATTGCCACCGGGCGCCGGAGAAGTATGTCCGCCCGCCGGATCAGGTCTGGAACATGACCTGGACGCCGCCGGCCGACCAGGCGACGCTGGGTCCCAAACTCGTGGCCCAGTACCATATCCGCGGCGGGGCGCGGCTGACCGAATGCGGGATCTGCCACCGATGACCGGCGCTCCCGACATCGCGGCCCTGCGCGAGAGACTCGCCGGCGGCGACGGGCCGCGCTTCTGGCGCAGCCTCGACGCCGTGGCCGACAGTCCCGAGTTCCGCGCCTATCTGGCGGCCGAGTTCCCGTCGGCGTCGCGGCTCGCCGCCGCCCCGGAGCGGCGCGGGTTCCTGAAGCTGATGGCCGCCTCCTTCGCGCTCGGCGGCCTCACCGCCTGCGGCGCGGGCGGAGGACGCGGCTACGAGGTGCCCTACGTCAACCAGCCCGAGCGGATCGTGCCGGGCACGGAGCTGTCCTACGCCTCCTCGGCGGTATTCGACGGGTTCGGCAACGGCATCCAGGTCACCACGCGCAACGGCCGGCCGCTGAAGATCGAGGGTAATCCCGAGCACCCCTGGAGCCTCGGCGGCACCGACGTGCTGGCCCAGGCCTCGGTGCTCGGGCTCTACGACCCGTTCCGCTCCCAGGCGGTGCAGCATCTCGGTCGCCCGACGTCGTGGGCGGCGTTCCGGGCGGACCTTCTCGGGCATCTGGCGGATTGGCGCCGGACCGGGGGCGCGGGCGTCGCCCTCCTCACCGGACCGGTGACGTCGCCCACCGTTGCGGCACAGATCGCGCGGCTGCGGGCCGCCTACCCTGCGCTGCGCTGGTATGTCGGCGCCGCGGCCGGCCGCGACGGGATCTACGAGGGCGCCCGCCGGGCCTATGGGATGCCGCTCGAGAGCCGTCCCGATTTCGGCCGTGCCCGCACCATCGTGGCGCTCGACGGCGACTTCCTCGACCCCGGGCCCGGCCAGGTCGGCCTGTCCCGGCGCTGGAGCGAGGCCCGGCGCGCGGCCTATGCCGAGGGTCGCCTCCTCACGCTGCACGCGGCGGCCCCGACCCCGACGCTGACCAGCGCCAAGGCGGATCACAGCGCCGTCGTGCCGGCCGGCCGCCTCGAGACCGTCGCCCGGGACCTCCTCGCCCTGGCGGCGGGCGGCGCGGCCCCGGCGGGCGACGATCCCGTCTCGCGCTGGACGCGGACGGCGGGCGCGGCGCTCACGGAGGCGCGGGGCGGCGGCATCGTCACCGCCGGCCTGACCGCGAGCCCCGACCTGCACGCGCTGGTGCACCGGCTGAACGGGGCGCTCGGCAATACCGGCACGACCGTCCGTCACACCGCGCCCGCGGCGGAGACGGGCGCCGGGACGCTGGCGGAACTCGCGGAGGCCATGGAGCGCGGCGCCGTCGAGGCGCTCGTCATGCTCGGTGCCAACCCGGTCTACGAGGCGCCCGGCGCCCTCGACTTCGCGGCCCGGATGGCCCGTGTGCCGCTGAAGATCCATGCCGGGCTCTACTACGACGAGACCGGCGCCCATGCCGATTGGCACCTGCCGGCCGCCCACCCGCTGGAATCCTGGGGCGACGTCCGGTCCCTCGACGGGACCGTGGGGCTGATCCAGCCGACGGTCGCGCCCCTATACAACGGCCGGACCCTGCCGGAGATGCTCGCCTTCCTGGCCGACGGCACGGGCGGGGAGAGCGGCCAGGACGGCCTCGGCCTCCTCAAGGCCCGCTGGCGGGACGCGGGCGAGGCGGATGCGGCCTTCGAGGCCCGCTTCTCCGACGCCCTTCGCCGGGGCTTCTGGGCGGACAGCGCGCATCCGGCCGTCACCGCCGCGCTGACGCAGCAGGCCGTGTCGGCCGTTGGACCGGATTCCGACGGGATCGAGGTGCTGTTCCGCCCCGACCCCACCGTCTGGGACGGCACCCATGCCGATCTCGCCTGGCTGCAGGAACTCCCGAAGCCCCTGACCAAGGTGGTCTGGGAGAACGTGGTCGCGCTCGGGCCGCGGCTCGCGGAGCGCGAGGGCATCGCCACGGGCGACATGCTGCGGATCGAGGCGGGCGGCCGCGGGATCGAGGGGCCGGCCTGGATCCTGCCCGGCCAGGCGGACGACACCGTGACCCTCTCCCTCGGCTACGGCCGCGCCGTGCCGGACCACCTCGCCCGCGGCCTCGGCTACGACGCCGCTCCGCTGCGGCCGCCGGGTTCCCCCTGGCGGCTCACCGGCGCCCGGCTGACGCGGACCGGCCAGCGGTGCATGCCGGTCACGACGCAGCATCTCGGCACCATGGAGGGGCAGGATCTCGTGCGCGTGCAGGCGCTCGGCGCCGCGCCCGTGGGCGACCCGAAGGGCGCGCCGGCGCCCGCCTCGTTCTACCCGCCCCCGGAGAGCCAGGATCGCTGGGTCGCCGCCCAATGGGGCATGGCGATCGACCTCGACGCCTGCACGGGCTGCAATGCCTGCGTCACCGCCTGCCAAGCGGAGAACAACATCCCGGTGGTCGGGCGCGAGGAGGTCGAACGCGGCCGCTGGATGGGCTGGCTGCGGGTCGACCGCTACTATGCGGGCGAGCTCGACGCGCCGGCCACGCATTTCCAGCCGGTGCCCTGCATGCATTGCGAGCAGGCGCCCTGCGAACTCGGCTGCCCCGTGGAGGCGACACTGCACGACAGCGAGGGCCTGAACCTGCAGGTCTACAACCGCTGCGTCGGGACCCGGACCTGCCAGAGCTACTGCCCCTACAAGGTCCGCCGCTTCAACTACCTCGACTATACCGGCGGCATGACCCCCGTTGAGCAGCAGCAGCGCAACCCCGAGGTCACCGTCCGCGCCCGCGGCGTCATGGAGAAGTGCACCTACTGCATCCAGCGCATCACGGCGGCCCGGATCACCTCGGCCAAGGATGCCCACGCGCCGATTCCCGACGGCGCCGTGGAGACCGCCTGCCAGGGCGCCTGCCCGACCCGGGCGATCACCTTCGGCAACGTCGCCGACCCGGACAGCCGGGTTTCCGCCGCCCGCCGGGATCCGCGGGAATACGCGCTCCTCGGTCACCTGAACACGCGGCCGCGCACCACCTACCTCGCCGGGCTCGCGCCCGCCGCGGACCCGAACGGACGGGAGGGCTGAGCATGTCCGGCGCCCTCTCCGGCGGCCCGCAGCCCGGTCCCCTGATCCGGCCCGACGAGACCCTTCAGGGGATCGGCGGCGCGGTCGCGGCGATCCCGCTGACGCATCCGGGCAACCGGCGCTGGTGGATCGCCTTCGCGGCGGCGGGGGCGCTGCTCGGCCTGTTCGTCCTCACCCTCGTCTACCTGCTCTACGCCGGCCCCGGGATCTGGGGGAACAACAACGCCGTCGTCTGGGCGCTCGACATCGCGAGCTACGACTGGTGGATCGGGGTCGCGTCGGGCAGCCTCCTGGTCTCGGCGATCCTCCTCCTCCTCGGGGCCGAGTGGCGCGGCGCGGTAAACCGCATCGCCGAGACCCTGGCGMTGCTCGCCACCGCGGCGGCCGGGCTCTACCCGATCATCCATCTCGGGCGGCCGTGGTTCTTCTTCTGGAACCTGCCCTACCCCAACACCTACGGTCTCTGGCCGCAGTTCCGCTCGCCGCTGCTCTGGGACGCGATCGACATCGTGTCCTTCCTGGTGGTCTGCGTGAGCCTCTGGTTCATCGGCCTGCTGCCGGACCTCGCCACCCTGCGCGACCGCGCCTTCGCGGAGGCCATGCACCAGCGTGACGTGAAGGCCCCGACGCGCCGGATCGCCCTGCTGCGTGCCCAGGTCTACGGCATCGTCGCCTCGGGCTGGCGCGGCTCGGCGGCCCATTGGCAGATCTGGGTGCAGGCCTACCGCACCGTGGCCCTGCTCGGCGTGCTCCTGGTGGTCTCGGTGCAGACCGGCGCCTCGGTCATGCTGGCGGGCTCGCTGATGCCCGGCTGGCACAGCACACTCCTGCCGGTGAGTTTTCTGGTGAACGCGGTCTCGTCGGGCGTCGGCGTCACGGCGGTGATCGTGATGCTGATCCGCCTCGTCTACGGCCTCGACGCCCTGGTGACGGCCCGCCATCTCGACGTGCTCGGACGGCTGCTGCTCTGCCTCGGCTGCGCGAGCGCCTATTGCTACGCGGCGGAGGCGTTCGACACATTCCTCAACGGCGATGCGCAAGCCCGCGTGGTCCTCGTCCGGCGCCTGACCGGCGACCACGCCCTCGTCTCGTGGACGGCGATCCTCTGCCTCGTCCTGCCGGCGCAGATCCTGTGGTCGGCGCGCGCCCGCACGGCGCCGCTGGCCATCGCGGCGGTGGGCCTGCTCGTGGCCGTCGGCGCCTATGCCGACCACGTCGCGGTGCTGGTCGTCACCCTGACCCAGGATTTCCTGCCGTCCGCGAAGTTGCCCTACACGACCGACCTCTGGGGCATCGCCACCTTCGCGGGCTCCCTCGGCCTGTTCCTGACCCTGCTGCTCCTGTTCCTGCGCTACCTGCCGGCCATTTCGATCGTCGAGAGCCGCCGCCTCGCCTTGGCGGTGTCGACGGCCGCGCAGGCGGCGTCCCGCGAGGCCTCGTCCCAAGCCGCCGCCCGTCCCGAGGAGGACCCGGTCTCCGCGCCCCTGTGGGGCGTGTCGGCGACCTTCGCGAGCCAGGGCGACCTCGCCGCCGCCCTCCAGGCGGTCTCGGGACTCAGGCCGGATCAGGTCCGTCTGGACGGGCACGGCCCTGTGCCGATGCCCCGCACCCTGCGGCCCCTGGGCCTGGAGGGGCGCTCGATCCTGCCCTACGCTCTCGCCGGCGCCCTCCTCGGCGGCATCGGCTTCTTCGCGATGTGCGTCTACGCCACGGCCTACGACTACGTGTTCCTGATCGGCGGCCGGCCGCGTCTGTCCTGGCCCTCCTTCGTGGTGCCGAGCGTCTCCTTCGCGATGATGGCGGGCTGCGTGGCGATCCACCTCGCGCTCCTGCTGCTCAACCGCCTGCCTCGTCTGAACCACCCGGCCTTCAACATCCCGGGCTTCCTGCGGGCCTCGGAGGACCGGTTCTTCCTGTCCGCGGAGGCGCGCAGCGCCCGGTTCGACCCGGATCGGATCGAGCGGCGGCTCGCGTCGCTGCCGGCCGAGGCCGGCCGTCCGCTCGAGATCCGGCGGATCCCGCGATGAGGATCGCCGTGCCCCTCGTCCTCCTCGCCCTGGCGCCCCTGGCGGCCTGCGGCGAGGCCGACATGGCCGACCAGGCCCGGGCGAAGACCTGGGACAAGAACCCGTTCTTTCCCCGCGAGATCACCATGCGCCAGCCGGTGGCCGGCACCGTGCCGCGGATCGATCCGGGTCGTCCGGTG
Source organism: Methylobacterium sp. P3_A11 (assembly GCF_056403155.1). Taxonomy (NCBI): domain Bacteria; kingdom Pseudomonadati; phylum Pseudomonadota; class Alphaproteobacteria; order Hyphomicrobiales; family Methylobacteriaceae; genus Methylobacterium; species Methylobacterium sp. P3_A11. The sequence goes on along the minus strand of NZ_JBFUGA010000135.1, from coordinate 6,437 downwards.
CCGCAGCCGCAGACGATCACCCGGGATCTGCTCGACCGGGGCCGGGACCGCTACGCGGTGTTCTGCACCCCCTGCCACGGCCAGGACGGACGCGGCGCCGGGATGATCGTGGCGCGGGGCTTCCCGGCTGCCGGGACCCTCACGGCCGGACCCGTGCGCGGGGCATCGGCGGCCGACCTCTACGACGCGATCTCGAACGGCCGGCGGGCGATGTTCGGCATGGCGCAGATGATCCCCTCCGCCGACCGCTGGGCGATCGTCGCCTATGTCCGCGCCCTCCAGCTCAGTCAGGATGCGCTCGTGGCGCGCCTGCCCGCGGAGGATCGCGCCCGCCTGGAGGCGACGCCGTGAGCCGCCCCGCCCTCCTCGGCCTCGCGGGCCTCGGCCTGCTGGCCTTCTGCCTGATCGCGGGCGGCTGGCGCGGCGCGGCGGCCTCCTATCTGGCGGCCTGGCTGGTCCTGCTCGCCCTGCCCGTGGGCGCCCTGCCGGTGACCGTGGTGGCCGAGCGGTTCGGCAAGCGCGTGCGCGAGCGCGGCGGCATCGAGATGCTGGCGGCCCTGCGCCGGCTGATGGCGCTGATGCCGGTCGCGGCCCTGCTGTCGCTGCCGCTGCTGGCCAGCGCGCCCCTGCTCTATCCCTGGGTCGGCGCCCCGGCGCGGACGCCGTTGGCCGCCCTGTGGTTCACGATGCCGTTCTTCGTGGTCCGGGTGATCGCCTATCTCGCCGCCTGGACGTGGCTCGCGGTCCGCTTCGCCCGCCCCTTCGACGCGCCCGGCGAGGGCCGGACCGTGCCTGCGGTGGGGCTGCACGCGGTGGTCGGCACGCTGTTCGTCACCGACGTGGTCGCATCCCTGGACCCGCGGCTCGATTCCACCCTGCTCGGCCTCCTGGTGATGACGGCCTGGAGCGGCCTCGCCTTCGCGGCGGCGATCCTGCTCGCCTGGGAGGAGCCGGAGCCCGTCGGTCGCGGCCGTACCGCGCCGGGGCGGGGCCGGCTGGTACCCCTCGTCGTCCTGCTCGGGCTCTGGGCCTACCTGCACTTCGTGCAGTTCCTGATCGTCTGGTCGGCCAACCTGCCCACCGAAGTGACGTGGTATCTCGCCCGGGGCGGCTGGGTCGGGCGGGCGCTGGCGATCGTCGCCGGCGCGGTCGTGGTCCTGGCCGGGCTCGCGACCCTCCGTCCGGGGCGCCCGACCACCCGGATTCTGGCCGGCGCGGCCCTCGCCGTCCACGCCGTGGAGATGTTCTGGCTGATCACCCCGGCGGTGCGCGACCGCTTCGTCATCCGGCCGAGCGACGTGCTTGCTGCCTGCGCCGTGGCCTGCCTCGCCGCCGGGCTCCGGTTGGCGCTGCGGCCGCGCGGGGATCGGACGCCATCCGGACCCCGCCGTGCCGGGAGGCCGGCATGAGCGCCGGCGGTCCCTCCGGACTGATCCCCGCGATCCTGGCGGGACTGACGCTGCGTGGCAGCGGCTTCCTGAGCGGACGCCCCCCGCGCCCCGCCGCCAACACCCCCCGCGATCCCGACGATCCCGGGCACGAGACGCGCGACGTCAACGTCCGCAACACCGCGCTGGTCATGGCAACCCTCGCGCTCGCGGCCGTGGCTGTCGTCGGGACCATGGTGTGGATGATGAGCACCTTCGCGGCGCGTCAGCGCCGAGCCCTGCCGGCGTTGACGCCGCAGCAGACGACGCGCCTCAAGCCACCCCCCCCGAACCTCCAGGCCGACCCCTATGCGGATCTCGACCGCCAGCGGGCGGAGGCCGAGGCGCATCTCTCCGGCTACGGCTACCGGGACGAGGCCCGCACCCGCGCCCGCATCCCGATCGGGCGTGCGATGGATCTGATCGTCGGCCGCTCCCTCGACGCGGCGGAGCCTGGAGACCGATGACGCCAGGCCACGATTCCCTCCAGCTCTGGCCCGCCGCCGTCTCGGCCACCGCGAGCGAGACGGATGTCCTCATCCTGGCGTTCACGGTGCTGACGCTGCTGCTCACCGTCCCGGTCTTCGTGGCGATCACCTACTTCGCCGTGCGCTACCGGGAGGGCTCGGAGGCCGACCGGAGCCCTTCCGGCATCCGCTCCAACCTCATCGAGATCAGCTGGATGCTGATCCCGTTCCTCCTCACCCTGATCTTCTTCGTCTGGGGGGCGCGGCTGTTCATCGAGTCGAAGAACCCGCCCCCCGACGCGATGGTGGTCGAGGCCATCGGCCGGCAATGGATGTGGAAGTTCCAGCATCCCACCGGCCAGTCCGAGATCAACAACCTGCACCTGCCGATCGGCCAGCCGATCCGCCTGCACATCATCAGCCAGGACGTGATCCACGCCCTCTACCTGCCGGCGGTGCGGATGCAGGTGGCCGCATTGCCCGACCGCTACACCGACCTGTGGTTCAAGGCCGACAAGACCGGCACCTACCACCTCTACTGCTCGGAATATTGCGGCACCGACCACTCCGTGATGGGTGGCGTGGTCACCTTCATGAACCCCGGCGACTACCAGGACTGGCTCACCCATGCCGGGGCGCAGCAGGGCAAGGTCGCGGCGGGCCGCGCCCTCTACGAGGCCTATGGCTGCGCCGGCTGCCACGCGCCCGGCTCGGCCGTGAAGGCGCCGAGCCTCGCGGGGCTGTACGGCAGCCAAGTCAAGCTCGCCGACGGCCGCACGGTCACGGCCGACGAGGGGTGGCTGCGCGACAAGATTCTCAACCCGAACGGCGACCGGCTCGCCGGCGGGGGCAAGCAGATCATGCCGAGCTTCGCCGGCCGGATACCGGCGGACGAACTCGGCACGCTGATCGACTTCCTGAAGGCCTACCCGGCTTCGAAGGCTGCGGACGCGACACGATGATGAACGGCGTCACCCCAGAGCTTCGGTCGGCGGCGTGTAAGGCGCGCCGGTTTCGGTCCTCTCGCTGCTCGTGGATTCACACATCCGCACTGGCCGTGCATGTTCAGGGTCGGGCGCGGGTCCCCTCTCCCGTGCGGGAGAGGGACAGGGTGAGGGATCAAGTCTCTCCGAAGAGGGCTCGATCAGACTGCGCGCCAGAGGCGTGCTCGATCCTGGGGCTTCTCGTCCCTCACCCCAACCCTCTCCCGCACGGGAGAGGGGGTTCGTCGCGCCCTGCCGCCAGCAGCGGTGCCCGCTCCAGATCTGTGACCATCGCGGCCCACGGAGTGGCGTCGGACGAGCGCGCGATCCTCCTGACGCTCGGACGTCATCCCCTTCGATCGAGGCCGACACGATGAGCGCCTCCGGCAGCATCGGCGGCACCGCCCGCCGGGAACCGCACACCCCGGAATCGACGATCGGCCGGAAGGCGGATTACCTGCACGCGGAATCGACGCTGCGCTCGTGGTTCCTCGCCACCGACCACAAGCGCATCGCGATCCTGTACCTCACGTCGATCACCGGCTTCTTCGTGATCGGTGCCCTGGCGGCGGGCGTGGTGCGCCTCGCCCTCGTCGTGCCGAACGGCGCGATCATGACCAACGACACCTACAACAAGGCCTTCACCATCCACGGCGTGGTGATGGTCTGGTTCTTCCTGATCCCGTCGATCCCGGCGACCTTCGGCAACTTCCTGATCCCGCTGATGATCGGGGCCAAGGACCTCGCCTTTCCGAAGCTCAACCTCACGAGCTGGTACGTGTTCATGGCCGGCGCCCTGTTCACCCTGGTCTCGGTGGTGCTCGGCGGCGTCGATACCGGCTGGACCTTCTACGCGCCGCTCTCCACCGCCTTCTCGAACACCTGGGTGCTCCCGGCGCTGATCGGCGTCACCATCGTGGGCTTCTCGTCGATCCTGACGGGGCTCAACTTCGTGGTCACGATCCACACCATGCGAGCCCCGGGCATGACGTGGTTCAAGCTGCCGATCTTCGTCTGGGCGCACTATGCCACGAGCCTGATCTTCCTGCTCGCGACGCCCGTCATCACCACGGCGCTGATCCTGCTGATCGCGGAGCGCGCCTTCCATATCGGCGTGTTCGACCCGGCCTATGGCGGCGACCCGGTGCTGTTCCAGCACCTGTTCTGGTTCTACTCGCACCCGGCCGTGTACATCATGGTGCTGCCCGGCATGGGGGTGATCTCCGAGATCGTCCCGGCCTTCGCGCAGAAGAAGCTGTTCGGCTACCGCTTCGTCGCCTACGCGTCGATCGGGCTCGCCTCGGTGACGTTCTTCGTCTGGGGGCACCACATGTTCGTCAACGGCCAGAGCGACCTGGCCTCGCTGGTGTTCTCCGCCCTGTCCTTCGCGGTGGCGGTGCCCTCGGCCGTGAAGGTCTACAACTGGACCGCCACGATCCATAAGGGAAACTTACGCCTCGACACGCCGATGCTCTACGCCATGGGCTATATCGGGCTGTTCGTGCTCGGCGGGCTGACCGGCCTCTACCTCGCGACGCTCGCCATCAACCAGCACATCCACGCCACCTACTTCGTGGTCGCCCACTTCCACTACATCATGGTCGGCGGCACGGTGCTGGCCTTCCTCGGCGGCCTGCACTTCTGGTGGCCCAAGTTCACCGGCCGGATGTACAGCGAGCCCTGGGGCCGGGTCTCGGCGCTGCTGATCTTCCTCGGCTTCAACGTGACCTTCTTCCCGCAGTTCATCCTCGGGTATCTCGGGATGCCGCGGCGCTACGCGACCTACCCGCCCGAGTTCCAGCTCCTCAACGTGCTGTCCTCGGCGGGCGCCACGATCCTGGCGGCGGGCTACATCTTCCCGATGCTCTACCTCGTCTATTCCCTGTGGTTCGGGCGCAAGGCGCCCGCCAACCCGTGGAACGCGAAGGGGCTCGAATGGGAGACCGCGTCGCCGCCGCCGACGCATAATTTCCTGTCCCCGCCCGAGGTGCCGCGCATCCCCTACGATTACCCGATCCAGGCCCAGGAATCCCGGGACCAGCACGGATGAGCCCGCGGCTGGCCGACGGCGTCGGGATCGCCCGCGTCGAACATTTCGAGACGGTGGCACAGCAGCGGGAGGCGGCGACCCTCGGCATCTGGGCGTGGCTGATCACCGAGCTCCTGCTGTTCTCGGCACTGTTCCTGGTGGCGCTGATCACCCGGATCCAGCATCCCGAGGCGACGGTCGCGGCGGCCAGGCACCTCAAGTTCTGGATCGGTGCCACCAACACCGTGGTGCTGATCTGCTCCAGCCTGACCATGTCGATGGCGATCGCGTTCTCCCGGATGGGCTGGCAGCGCGCCATGGTGCGGGCCATGCTGGCGACCGCGGCGCTCGGCGGCCTGTTCCTCGTGCTCAAGGGCTACGAGTACTACGCCGACTGGGCCGAGCACATGATGCCGTTCCTCAGCAGTCGGCCCTTCGCCCTCGCCGAGACGCCGGCCGCGCGGCTGTTCGTGAACCTCTACTATGTCGCGACGCTGCTCCACGCGCTGCACCTGTTCACCGGCATCGCGCTCCTCCTCGGCATGAGCTGGATGGCCGCCAAGGCCGGGTTCCTCGCCCGGCACCAGAACTGGATCGAGGTGTATGGCCTGTACTGGCACTTCATCGATCTGGTCTGGATCCTCGCCTTCCCGATCCTCTACGTGGTGAACCGATAGGATGCGGAGCCCCCTCGCGACCTTGAGCTCCGACGACCGCGCCCTGCTCCGCAAACGCCTGCGCACGCCGGTGCTGACCTTCCTGGCGCTGCTCGCCCTGCTCGGCATCAACGTCACCCTCGGCGCCACCCTGCCCTTCGCGCAGGTCTGGATCGTGGAGCTGCTGGTGGTCGCCGTGATGGTGGCGCTGATCCTCCTCGTCTCCATGGAGGTGGTCCGCGAGCCGCCGCTGATCCGGCTGTTCTCGGGGCTCGGCTTCTTCTGGGTCGCCATCCTGGTCGGGATGACGCTGACCGATTATCTGGCGCGCTGATCCGCGCGAAAGCCGTTGTCGGGACGGCCGAACACTCCTAAACGTCCCGCCTCCCCCCATGGCCCGGCTGCAACGATGTGCGAACTGCTCGGCATGAGCGCCAACGTGCCGACCGACATCCGCTTCTCCTTCGCGGGCCTCGCCCGGCGCGGCGGCGAGACCGGTCCGCATGCCGACGGCTGGGGCATCAGCTTCTACGACGGGCGCACCTGCCGCAGCTTCCACGAGCCGGAGCCGAGCGCCCGCTCGCAGCTCGCCCGGCTGCTGCGCGACATGTCGATCAAGAGCCGGATCGTCGTCGCCCATGTCCGCAAGGCCAATCGCGGGCGGGTCAGCCTGGAGAACACCCACCCGTTCTCGCGGGAATTGTGGGGCCGCCGCTGGACCTTCGCGCATAACGGCCAGCTCAAGGGCGTGAAGCGGCTCCCGCTCGGCGGCTTCATGCCGATCGGCTCCACGGACAGCGAGCACGCCTTCTGCTGGATGCTCGGCCGGCTCCAGGCGCGGTTCGGCGCCCTGCCCCGGCCCGAGACCCTCGACC
>NZ_JBFUGA010000134.1:0-13712 GCF_056403155.1 Methylobacterium sp. P3_A11 | reverse complement strand
GATTTTTTACTGCGCGCCATATTTATCATTTCCTTTGATGATCATGATCAGAGGATCATTTTTGACCATTTATTGTAGAAGAAAGTCCCTCGGAGCACTCACTGAAGTTCTTGAGATTTCTGTAGTGCTCCGAGAAAAACCAAAGATTAATTAACTCACTGGCAACGATATATAAGTGATCATCGTCATCGGTGAGATACAGTCACAGGCTGACGATTTTAAGCCGGTGTTTGAGTGGTCACTTCAAGATTTCCGTCGACAAATCTCGCGACAACGACATCTTCCGGGACGGATGGCACTGCAAAGAAGGTCCCTTTCTCTGTATGAAAGATAATCCGCTCGCGCGACCAGATGGAACCATCCGGATCCGAACCACTGTTCTCACCTATCGCTACAGCGCCCGTATCGTGATCTCCAATTTTCGCATTCCTTGTATTTTCATCATATAGATTATCGTATGTCTCCTTTGAGGATTCTTGCCAGCTTACCTTTGTGCGGCCTTCGGCGGCAGACGCGGGATTGGAATGACTGTTGTTTTGAACAGGTGCCGATCCGCCGTTTCCACCTCCTCCGGAGCGCGCACCAACTCCCACATTCGGATGAGAAGAAGGGTAACCGCCGACCGGGTAGCCTGGGCCGACTGAAATTCCGGGAAGATGTACCGTCGGATCTTGTTCCATAGCTGCGTGATAAACAGTTTCGCCGCCAGAATTTCCGGCAGGCGAATTTCTATTTGTATTGCTGGCCTCGGGATTGCCATTATTAACATTGTTGTTTTCTGTATATTGCGAGCTTTTTGTCTTGCTGGATGCAAATAAAATCGCATCGCCTTGGCTGGCGTGTATTCTCAGTCCAGATCTCGTATCTATTGACTGATCATTTTTGCCGATTTCTGAATTCTTTAAGCTAGCGCTGTCTGTTACCATGCCAGCACGGCTTACAGGTAGAACAGCGGAAATAGATGAAGTAATTCCAGTGGTACTAATTAGGTAACTCCTTGTAGACATGCCCAATGAATGCTTGACTGTAATTTTATCACGCTCCAGGCGGATAAAGTCCGGCTTTGACCGAAGCTCGCCATATCGCGTGTCGAGCAAAAACAGCCGTCGACATCGCAATTAGGTGATTGTTTGTTCCGGGCGCCCAGGGATAACAGCAGAGTTGTTCATGTCAAGCGCACACAAATCGCCGTAATTGAGCGACAAAAATTACACTGCTGTATAAATAAATGACATTTTACTTGCGTAAATTCATTTCATCATAACAGAAACATCATTGTGATAATATGATTTATTTTTTTGCAAAACAACTTAGACTGTATACAGCATGATCACTACATATTTCAGAAAGTTAGATCGGAGTATTACACCGCGGCACCGCCGCGCAAGATTCTGATATCAGATGCTAGCGTTGGCGAGCGATAATTACTGACTGCATCTCTTCACATCCCTCTTTGCCAATTGCAGGTTTGAACTCAGAAATTATTATGTCGAGCGTCGTAATCGTTTCGGACTGAATTTTTGTGTAGACAGCGCTTTCTATAGCAATAGAGTCTCGATCTATGGCCTTGATCAGGCATAGGCTAAAAATGCCGTAACAACCCGAAAATCATTTTCGTATAAAATATACGTAAATTCGAGTGGGCAGAAATTCAGCCTAAAGAGATCTACCAGCTGCCTTTGATAAATCGCTGAAGCCGGCGGCGCAGAGTGGACTGGCATCATCGCTCCAAACGACAATTCGTCCATCCGTATCAGGCGTATAGCGAGCACCAGACAAGCCGATCACCGTTCCAGTGCCGGCGGGCGCCACCAGCTCAATCGTCGCCCGTCCACTGGCCACGCTCGGCATAGACCACCCATAATGCGGCGCTTCCGGCGCCGACCCGACCTCGATTTGCCGCCGATAGAACGCGATCAACCCCTCGCCCGGCGCCACACCCGCCAGTTCCTTGAACGCGTCGGCGGCCGCGTCCACCTGGTCGTCGTGGCTGCCGGCCGGGAAAAGGCCGACTTCCTCAAGAAATAACTCATTCCAAGATGCACGCAGCAGCATCACGTTGCCGACCTCGACCTGGCTGGAGAGCGGCTTGGCACGCACCTCCTTCGAGCCGGTCGGCGCCACCGCGCTGACGATGAAGCCCGCGAGCGCCGTGACGTAGTCCTCGGCCTGCGCGATGCCGGCTTGCCCCGCATCCTTCGGGATCCGGATGCCGACCGCGGCCCCGTCCTGGCTGGCGGTGTTGATCAGCCGCTGGCGGACCTTGCCTGGCGTTTCGCGCACGCGGACCACGTCGGCGATGTAGAACCGCTTGTCCGCGCCGCGGCCCATCCTCACGCCGACGGTCCAGTCCGGATCGGCGCCGGGCCGCTTCCTCGTGCCGGCGAAGTCCCAGGCGCGCACCCACTTCTCGATCGGCGGCAGCGCGTCGACGATCCCGAAGCCCGCCCGGTCGAAGAGTCCGCCCTCGCGCGGGGCCGGCCGCTGCTGGAACTGACCGGCCACCGCGTAGGCGCCGAGAGGGACCTTGTCGCGCTCGACCACCGCTCGCGGGAAGCGCTCGGGGAACAGCAGCTCGCCGTCCAGCGTGCGCGGATCGGCGAAAATCGGCGTCCGACAGGCGCGGTCCGGCTCGAACTCCATCGGCAGCATCAGGTGGACGTAGCCCAGCCCGAGCCGCAGGATCTCGCCCGAGACGTCGCGCTCGTGGAGGCGCTGCATGATCACCACGATCGCCGAGCGCGCCGGGTCGTTGAGGCGCGTCGTCACCGATTCGCGGAAAATGCGCAGCGTCCGCTCGCGCTCCGTCTCGCTCTCGGCGGTCTCGGTCGAGTGGGGATCGTCGATGATGACCCGGTCACCGCGACCCGCGGTCAGCGAGGCGAATGGCATGCCCTCGCGCGAGCCGGTCGCCGTGTTGGCGAAAGAGATCTCACCTGAGCGGGACAGCGCGACGTGGGGCCAGAGCGCTCGGTACCATGCGCTCGACACGAGATCGCGCATGCGCCGCGCGTCGCGTTTGACGAAGTCCTCCTTGTACGAGGTCGTGAGGTAGCGCAGGCCCGCGAGGCAGCACGGCCCCCATTCCCAGGCCGGCCAGAACACTGAGACGAAGAGCGACTTCATCGTGCCCGGCGGGACGTTGATCAGCAGCCGGTTCTCCAGGCCGAGGGCGAGGAAGCGCCCGTGGGTGATGGCCTCAAGATGCGCGCAGAGCGCCTCGATGTGCCAGCCGTGGACGTAGGGCTGGTTGGGCTCCAGGACGTGCCAGGCCTCTTCGACGAAGCTCGCGAGCGACGCACAGCGGGTCCTGATCCGCTCCCGCTCGGCCTTCGCGCTACGCCGCGCCTGCTCCGCCCCGATGGCCGTCAGCATCTGCGCCGGCGGCGGCAAGCGGACCGAAGAATGCGGCGAGCGCGGCCAGTTGCTCATCAGTCGCCTTGGACAAGTCGACGTGCTGAATCGGACCGCCGTTTGCCCTCGCGATCTCGTGTGACTGCGCCGGCTCCTTCCAGCGCATGCGGGTCTTGGCCCAGTAGATTGCGGCTGTGACGGCCTGCGGGCCGTCACCGATCGCTTTTTTGAACAGGCTCTCGGCGACTTTCGCGTTGGCTTTCGTGATCCCCTGGTCGAGCTCGTCGCGGTAATGCTTTAGCGGCGTGGGCTTGCTGATACCGACGACGCGGGCGATCTCGTGCTCCGGAATTCCGTAGCCAGACAGGGCTTCGACCTCACGTCGGCTCTTGTCCGTTGGCGTATGGGGTGGCCGACCGCCAGGGGCCGCCGGTTCGTCGGTCATTTCGTGGCGCTCACACGTGCCTTGACTCGTGCGAAGGACTCACCCGTCTCGGCGAGGGATGCTTCCTGACCGGTGAAGGCTTGCCAACGAACCACGGTGACATCGACATAGGCGGGGTTCAATTCGATGGCGTGGCAGGCACGACCGGTCATTTCAGCCGCTATGATCGTTGTACCGGAGCCGCAAAAGGGCTCATAAACACCCTGCCCTGGTGAGGAGTTGTTCTCGATCGGGCGCCTCATGCACTCGACGGGCTTTTGCGTGCTGTGCCCGGTCTCGGATTTGCTGTGGCTGATTTCCCAGAGCGTGGACTGCTTCCGGTCGCCGGACCAATGGCCCTTTTTCCCCTTACGAACTGCATACCAGCACGGCTCGTGATGCCAATGGTAGTCGCCGCGCCCGATCGCGAAGCGCCCTTTCGCCCAGATGATGCTGGAGCGTAATTCAAAATCGCTGGCGGTCAGGCTGTCTGCGACCAGTGGCGAAAACAAGCTGGCGTGCCAGACATACGCTACGTCGCCGGGGAATAGCGCCCAAGCTGCGCGCCAATCTGCTCGATCGTCATTCAGTACCCGGCCGATCGCACGAGCGGCGACTCTCGTGCCGTTGGTCCGCTTCACCTGATTCCGCCAATTGGGCTCATACTCGACACCATATGGTGGGTCGGTCACCATTAGGTGCGGGGCAATACCGGCGAGTACGCCTTTGACGTCTTTCGCGTTGGTGCTGTCGCCGCACAGGATGCGATGACGGCCAAGGCTCCAACAGTCGCCTTGTCGCGTCACCGGTTCGACGGGCGCCTCGGGTACGTCGTCGGGATCGGTCAGCCCTGACGTGCGCTCGGCCATGAGGTCTGCGAGGGACTCGATCGAGAACCCGGTCAGCGCGATGTCGAAATCCAGTTCCTGGAGGGCGCTAAATTCGACCCGCAGCAGATCTGGATTCCAGCCAGCGTTCGCCGCAAGTTGATTGTCGGCGATTACGTATGCCCGGCGTTGAGCCTCGCTCCACCCTCGCGCGACCATGACTGGCACCTCCGCGATCCCGAGCTTGAGCGCCGCAAGCACCCGACCGTGACCGGAGATGATCCTGCTCTCCTCGTCGACCAGCACCGGCGTCGTCCACCCCCACTCCATGATCGAGGCTGCGATCTGACCGGTCTGCTCGTCGGAATGCGTTCTGGCGTTGCGAGCATAGGGCACAAGTGCCGAGACCGGCCGGCGCTCAACTCGGTCAGCGGGCCAGCTTTTCATACGGGCAATAAACTCCCTCGATGCGGCAGCCCGCAGCCAAGCGCAGCGTTGCGGTTTGGCGTCAGGAAGAAGCGCAAAATCAGGGCTGGGCATGTCGCGCGTGGGCAGATCGTCCCGACGCTGACACGTGATCCGGTAGTTCCGGCAGGCGCACCCTCCAACGAGCGCAGCTCACGTTCCGGCCGTCCACGATCGAGATAGACTCCGATCCAGTCGTCGAAGTCAAGCGGCCAACGGATCTCCAAGTTGGTCGGGTGCGAATTCGACCGGTGTCGCTCGACCGAAGATGCTGACGTCCGCGCGTACGATACCATTGCTCAGAATGTCATGGTCCTCGGCGAAGAACGACATGAACGGACCGTTCAAGATCCTGCGCAGTTCGCCGACCTGAAACAACGCGGCCTCCTGCCTGCGCTTCGCCCGCTCCGTCTCGTCGACGCCCGCGATCCGATCGGCCAGGGCCTGCAGGACGGAGCCCGGGATCTCCAGCGGTGCGCGCTGGCCGAGCACGTCGATGACGTGCCGGCTGTCGAACAGCGGCTCCGTCCAACGTGAGGCGTGACGCAGCCGATCGAGCCCGACGAACAGGTACGAGGCGAAGAAAATCGCCTGGGTGTCGACCTTGCGTCCGCGCCGGACCACGGTGACGCGGTACCGCGGCAGCCACCAGTCCATCGCCAGACCCTCGAACTCCTCGGCCGCCATGGCCTCGTGGAGCGGCAGGGTGTGGACGACGAACCACGTGAGACTCTGGTCGAGCACCACGTGTTCGGCTCGGATCCGGGATCCGTTCGTTCCGCGCTTCCTGCCCATGTCACGCCCCTCGATCGCACGAAACAACATCGGCCGCGGCGTGCAGGCCGGCCCTGCGCGTCGCCATCACGCGGCCTCGCCGATCAACAGCCGCGGCGGGATCCGGCATCCGGGCTGGCCCGGCGGCGGGCCGAACACGCCCTCCATCCAGGTGCCGGGATCGCGCTGGAACCGGTCGAGCACCGCGCGCAGGAACGCCTCGGGATGGCGCCYGCTGATGCCGAGATCGACCAGTTCGGCCGGATCGGGGGGCTCGGCCGGGGTCGCCGCGAGGCCCTGGGCGGATCGAGCCTGGCGCTGGGCAGCGACGCGCTCGGCGACGACGTTGGCCAGCATCGACCACGTGCGGATCGGCGTCCTGCGACCCGCGGCGAGGTCGAGCAGCACCGGGACGATCTCGGTCTCGAGGGCAATCCCATCCGCGACCAGGCGCGCCATCGGCCCGACGACGGGATCCTGGACCCAGTCCCGGGGCAGTGCCGCGCGGCAGCGGGCCTCGATACGGTCGAAGCTCTCCCGGCTGTTCCACGGCGGCGCGGCGGCGTCCGCCTCCGGCAGTAATGCCCGCTCTGCGACGGAAATCGGTTCGGATCGGGGCGGGGTCCCGCGCGCGGGCGCGTGCGGGGGTGAGCCGCCGCCGCCGCCGGAAGAATCCTCCGTTTCTATCCCTTCCTTTTCCCTTCCTTTTCCTACGCCGAACGCTCTTGGATCATTCGGCGAATGGGGCGCCGGCGGTTCGGGCGTGAGCGGCTTCTGCGGCTTGTCGATGCGCTGGTGATGCTAGCCGGTGACGGCCAGAAACTTTTTCCCTCAAGGACATAGATCCGTATCAGGCCGTTCGCCGACAATTCTTGCAGCATTCCGAGAACGTCCGACGACGTGACGTCGTCCGATGGCAGGATCTGCGCCTTGATCCGCTTCGGCGACAGCGCCATTCGGCCGGCGTCGTCGCAGAAGTTCCACAGCCCGATGAACAGCAGCCGCGCCAGCGGCGCGCATTCCATGACCTGCTCGGAGGTCCAGAACTCAGGTTTGATCGTGCGGATGCGAGCCATCAGAGGGACCCTCTCGTCGTCTGGGCGATGGCCGAATGGGCCATGTCGCGTCACAGGTGCAGGGTCGGGGTCGGACCCGCGCGGTTCTTGCCGAGGATCAGTTCAAGGCTGTTCTGCTTGTCGATCAGGCGCTGACCTGTCTCGGGATCATTGGTCGCCTTGAACTTGCGATCGAGGTAGACGGCCTCGCGGTAGAGCAGCAGGTCCGCGTCGGCGTCCTGCTCCAGCTCGCCCGAGTCGCGCAGGTCCTCCTTGCCCGGGCGGCGGTCGACGCGGCCCTCCTTGTCGACCTCGCGGTTGAGCTGCGCGAGCAGCACCACGCAGACATCCTCGGCCTTGGCGAGCTGCTTGAGGGCGGCGGAGATCTCCCCAATCTCCAGTACGCGCTGACCCTGGTAGCGATCCGAGGCCTTGATGAACTTCAGATAGTCGATGAACACGACGCCGAGGCGGATCTCCGTCCTGGCGAGACGGCGCTTCTCGGCCTTCACCCCGAAGGCGATCTGCGCCACCGAGATCGGCGACCGGTAGTCGACGTGCAGGTGCAGCTGGGCGAGCCACTTTTGCGCCTGCTCGACCCGCTCGAAGGCCTCTTCGTCGAGGTCCCGTCCTGCCATGATCCGACCGAAGGGCAGCGGATGGCCCGGCCGGTAGGCGAGATCCGCGAGGTAGCGAGCCCATTGCTGCTCGGGGGTCACCTCGGCCTGGAAGACCAGCACGCCGGCGTGGCGGGCGGCTTGTCGAGACAGCGTAGTCATGGCGACCGTCTTCCCCGTCCCGGGGCGCCCGGCCAGGATCCACAGCTCCCCGCGCTGAAATCCCCCGTTCGTGGCGCGGTCCAGTTCGACGAGGCCGGAGGGAATCGCGGTCGAGGGGATCGTGCCGTCGCGCAGGCCGCGCACGCGCTCCAGCATCCAGGCACCGCCATCTGCCGCCGAGCGGCCGGCGAGATGACTGGCCGGACCCGGCGAGCCGATGCCAATCAGCCGGCGCCGGACGGCAAGGTCGTGGATCGTGCGGCCGTAGGCGCCCGCGTTGATGACCGTAGTGGCGTCGGCGGCCAGCCGCGCAAGATACTGCATCACGCAGCCGGTCATCGCCCGGCACGGATTCTCGCTCTCGTTCGACACCGAGGCATCGCCGATCCAGGGGCATCTGCGGGTGAAGTGCACCTGCGCCCATGAAGCCGGCCACGAGTGCGCCTACCATCTCGACCTGCCACCCGACACGGCCGGCGCACAGGGGAAGGCGAACAAGACGCCGATCCAGGGCATCGGGTCGACGATCACCTATGCTCGCCGCTACCTCGTCCTGCAGGTCTTCAACATCGCACTGACCAACGACCCGGACGACACCGACGGGGCGTCGGAGCGGGCCGTGACCGAGGACGTGATTTCGGACGAACAGGGCGAGACCCTGCGCAACCTCCTCACCGAGCACGGCATCGCCCCGGCGAAGTTCCTGCGCGTCTTCAACGTCGAGAGCGTGCCGGACCTGCCGGCCGCGCTCTACGGCGAAGCCCTGGCCGCCATCGACCGCGCTGTCGCCCGGCGCGCCCGGCCGGAGGGCCGGTGACATGGCCGAGATGATCCAGGGCAGCGCCGAATGGCTGGACGCCTGCTGCGGCAAGGTCACGGCCTCCCGCGTCGCCGACGTGCTGGCACTGCGCAAGGACGGCAAGCCGCGGGCCGAGCGCGAGGCCTACCTGATGGAACTCGTCGGCGAGCGGCTGACGGGCCTCGCGATACAGCATTACCTGACCGCCGCGATGCTCGAGGGTTCGGAGCGGGAGCCGCAGGCCTGCGACGCCTACGAGTTCCTGTACGGCGTCGACAGCGCGAAGGTCGGGTTCGTGGACCATCCGACGATCGCCATGGCCGGGGCCAGCCCGGACCGGATGGTGGGAGCGGACGGTCTCGTCGAGTTCAAGTGCCCGACGCTGCGGACCCATCTGGAAACGCTGCTCGCCGGGGAGATCCCGGAGGCTCACCGGCCGCAGATGCGCTGGCAGATGGCCTGTACGGGCCGGGCGTGGTGCGACTTCGCCTCCTGGCACCCCAGCGTGCCACCGGCGCTGCGGCTGTGGGTCAAGCGGATGCACCGGGACGAAGCGCAGATCGCGAGGGACGAAGCCGCCGTGAACGCCTTCCTCGGCGAGGTCGAGGCCCGCGTCTCCTGGCTATCGGTGTCGCGGAGGCGGCATGATGACGGGCCGCCTTTCCCAGGCGACTAAGATGCCCCGCACCTTCCGTGCGCCGGAGCGCGTCCACATCGGCGAGGCGGCTGCCATTCTCGGCGTCTCGATTCGAACGGTGCAGCGCCTCGCCACGCGGCGCGAGTTGCCGTCCGCCGCGAAAGTTGGTCGCCTGTGGACGTTCAACGAAGCGGCGATCCGCGCCTGGCTTGTTGAACAGGAGAGCAAGCCACCATGCCCACAGATCGAAAGAAGGCCCCGGAGAGCTGCTACTGGCGAGGTAGCACCCTCTGGGCGCGCTTCACGGTTGCCGGCAAAGAGTACCGGTTCAGCCTCAAGACAGGTGATCCAGTCGTTGCGCGCAGCCGCCAGGCCGCGGAGCACGCACACATAGCGGCCGCCGCCTCGTTCGGCGACGACCGTAAGCGTTGGGAAGACGCGTTGAAGGAGTGGGGCTCCTACATCGTTCACCATATCGGCGAACGCACCTTCAAGCGATACCTCGGCTCGCTCGACATCCTGGATCCCCACCTCACGGGGCTGTTCGTCGACGAGATCGACGACGACACCGTGGCCGCGATCATCAAGGCACGGCGCGCCCAGAAGGTGACCACCGCCACCATCCGCCGGGACCTCACCGCGCTGTCGAGCGTGCTGGCGTTCGCGGTGGACGAGAAGTGGCGGCGTGGGAATCCGGCGCTGGAGGCGCAGCAGAGCCGGCGCATGAAGGAGCGGCGCAACCCGATCGTGCTGCCGGAGGATCGGGACATCGCGATCGCGGTCGACCGCGCGCCAGGGAATTTCAAGTTCCTGATCCGGGCGGCGCTGCTCACCGGCTGCCGTCAGGATGAACTCGTCACCCTGGAGCGCCGGCACGTCGACCTCGCGCGCGGGGCGATCTCCGTTCTGGGCAAGGGCAACAAGCGGCGCGTGGTCTCGCTGTCCGAAGCGGCCGTGGCCCTATTCCGGGACATCCCGGTCAGCATGGTGACGCGGCGGGTGTTCTGGCACTCGGACGGCCAGCCGTTCCGCAACGTCGCGACCCGCTTCAGCCTCTACGGCCGGCAGCTTGCCGAGGAGGCGGCGACGAAGGGCACCGAGTTCCGGCGCTTCCGCTTCCACGACCTTCGGCATCGGTTCGCGGTCGATTACCTACGGACCGGGCGCGGCGGCATCTACGAGCTGCAGCACGAACTCGGCCACACCAGCCTGAAAGTGACCGAGGGCTATCTGGCCTTCCGCACGGCCGAGGAAGCCCAGGCCGCCAAGGACGCGGCCGCACAAAAGTCGGCACAGGTGTATCGGTTTACGCCCGCCGAGAACGCTTAAAGGGTTGAGCTAAATACGGAATGTGCCGGGGAGCGCGAGGCAGGTATTCGGTTTACAAAACCGCTGCACTACCGCTGTGCTACACCGGCTCGCGACACGCTTGCTATCAGCCGCCGTGCCGCCGCTCAACCCGAAGAGCGCGACGATCTGTTGAGGCCAGCCTCAATAGCCTGAGCGGCGGATCAGGCTCTTGAGGCGCTGGTCGGCGGTATCGAGGCGGTCGGCGATCCCGCGACGGACGCACTTGCCGACGGAATCGCCGGCATAGAATCCGACTGTCTGCTCCTGGTTGCGGCAGGCCTGGACCGGCGGCCACGTCACCACTCCGGCCACGACCAGAAGCACGACGAGACCGTCGACGACGAGCCAGCCCTTCCAGCCGAGCCGGAGGCCCCGTCCGCGGTGAAGTGTCCGGGTCCGGCGCGCGGGTCGATTGGCAAAGTCCGAGCCGACCCGCGTCATGCGGGCGCGGAACTGAGCCTCCTCGAGGGCATCGGGCGGGCGGCCGGACGTGGCGGGGAGGAGCGGGCGGCTGGACATGGTGGGCTCGCAGGGGTCGGTTCGGAGCGGATCGTGTCGGGACGACGGCCCGAGGGCTCAGTTGGTGAGCCGCTTCAGGAGCGCGAAGTTGTCCTGCATCGAGAGGAGGCTGCCGAGCATCTCGGTGCGGGCGCAGGCTCCCGCGCCGACGAGGCCGAGCCAGCCCGCCGCAGGTCGGGCGCTGCAATCGGCGAAGCTGCCGTACAGGAACAGCGCCGCCGGAACCGCGAGGGCGGAGAGCTTGATCACCGAGGCGACGTGTCCGAAGAAACCCTTGCGCGGACGCCGACGCTCGTACCGATCCTCATCCCAGTCCGCATCGTCCGGCTCCCCGGCATAGCGGCCGACTTGATACGGCGCTCCGTCAATGTCCCGGTCCCGGCGATACATGGCGAGGGTGTGCTCGGTCTGATCCAGTCAGACGAACACTGTCACGCTTTCATGAACCTCAACCTAAGGGAAATGTTTAAGGTCGCCTGAACCGGCTGTCGCGGCGCCCTGGCCGGGCCGGTCGCCTCAGGCCGCGAGCGCCCGCCTCACCGTGGCGCGCAGATCCGCCAGGGAGAAGGGTTTGGTCAGGACGTCGGTGACGATCGCGTCGAGCCCGCGCGCCCGCTCGCGCTGATCGGCGAAGCCAGTCATCAGCAGGATGGTCAGGTCCGGGAAATCGCGCTTGGCCGCCAGCGCCAGCGCGATGCCGTCCATGAGCGGCATGCGGATGTCGGTCAGCATCAGATCGAAGCCGCCATCGGCCTCGTTGAGGCGATCGAGCCCGTCGCTGCCGTCATTGGCGGTGACGACCGCGTGACCGTCGATCTCGAGCCCCCGCTTGAGGAAGCCCCGAACGGTCTCTTCGTCATCCACCAGGAGGATGCGCGCCATGTGGTTCCGTAATCGTCCCCGAAAGCTGCGCGCGTCCCGTCGCGGTGAAGCGCACGCGCAAGGCTCGACAGACATAGACGGAATCGACGTCTGTCAAGACGTCGCACCCTGAAATGGCCGCCGTGCCCTGCGCAGAGGCGAAAATGCCGCGCTGCCGCGGAGGCCTCAGGCGTCGAACAGATCCGGGTCCCCGTCCCCGTAATCGACCACGCCGACGAAGGGCAATTGCCGGAAGGCATGCGCGGCGTCCATCCCGTAGCCGACGACGAATACGTCGGGGCAGGTGAAGCCAACGAAATCCGCGTCGATCGTCACGGCCCGCTTGCCGGGCTTCTCCAGCAGGACGGCGGTGAGCACGCGCCGGGCGCCGCGGGCCATGAGCAGGTCCTTGGCGAAGACGACGGTTCGGCCCGACTCCAGGATGTCGTCCACGAGCAGGACATCCCGCCCGCGCACCTCGCTCTGCACGTCGCGCAAGATCTCGACCTGCCCGCTGGAGACGGTCCCGGTGCGGTAGCTCGACAGGTGCACGAACTCGACCTGCGGCGCGAGCCCGACCCGGTGCAGCGACCGGAGGAGGTCGGCGGCGAACATGAAGCTGCCCTTGAGCACCGCGACGACGAGCAGGTTCTCGGGCCGCGCGGCCAGGATCTCCCCGGCGAGTTCATCGTTGCGCTTGGCGATGGCCGCCTCGTCGAAGAGGGTTCGCACGCGCCGTTCAGGGATGCTCATCTCTCGTGTCCCGGAGCCCGTTCGCGCGCGGCGGGGTCCGCCGCCGCGATCGGAGGTGCTCTTAGCGTTCCAGGCGCGCCGGGGAAACTCCGGATCCGAAACGAGGGCGCGGCGCTCCCCTGCACCGCCCCCGGAGCCCAGCTTGCGACGGGCGGGTCAGGCCTCGGCTGGCTGCCGGAACGGACGGAGCAGGCGGGTCAGCCGGCGCCTGCGCGGGGCGCGCGCGGTTTTGGGCCTCTCCTCCGTCGCCTCCGGCCCGGGCGCCATGTCCGTCCCGTCCGGATCCTCCGCCGACTCGGCATGCCGGACCTGCTCCAGGACGTCCGCCACAATGCGGGGTACGGGGCGCTCGTGCGCCTCCAGCAGCCGCGACGCGGTCCAGAGGCGGCTGGCATTGGCCAGAGGCAGCGTGCCCTGCGTCAGGCGCTCCATAAGCATCCGATCGGCCAGCGAGGCCGCCAGTGCGCTCACGATCTCGAGCTGATCCTGCTGTGTCGTGCGATCCATGCGGGTCTTCGAGCGAATGGAGACAGTCAATGGCTGCGGGACGGTTAGTTTGAGTCGAGAAATGTGGCGAATATATAACATTCGTCAAAGCGAATATCGTGGATTGGCCGACGAAGCCTGCTTCGCGCGGCTGGCCGAGCGACGACGCGCCGGCGTGAGATCCGTGACTCGCTGGGGATCCGGCGGTCCGCCGTCCTCGCGGTGTCGGCGCGCTCGGCTGCGCGGGGGCGGCCCGGGCCAAGCGGATCCACACATGCAAAAGGGGCCGGCGATCCGCCAACCCCTTGCGCAGTCGTTCTGAATAGATGGTACCACCGCCCCGGCTCGAACGGGGGACCCCCAGATCCACAAGTTCGAGGGTCCTCGGTTGTCAATATAAAAGCTGATTTAAAACAATGGTTTAGGCTTTGCCTCGGGCGTCTCGACCCGACCGGCGGCGTTTCGGAGGTGATCACAGGCGAATCGCCGATCAAGCACGCCGCGCTGCGGTGCTGCTCAAGCCGGCCGACCACGGGCGAAACTTGCGACGGTCGGAAGTTTGGTTGAGGGGTGGGCGCGTCAGCGCCCACCCGCTCGTGATGGGTCGGCCCAGGCAGCACCTGCGGTCC
>NZ_JBFUGA010000133.1:0-13901 GCF_056403155.1 Methylobacterium sp. P3_A11 | reverse complement strand
TCGAGCGCATGAACCGGACCCTCAAGGACGCGACCGTCAAGCGCTACCACTACGACAGCCACGACCAACTGCGGGAACACCTCGCCGCTTTCCTGGATGCCTACAACTTCGCCCGGCGGCTCAAGACCCTACGCGGCCTCACGCCATACGAAGCGACCTGCCGAGCCTGGGCAGACGACCCAGGCCGGTTCAGATACGACCCAACCCATCTCACCTCGGGACTGAACAGCTAGGCCTATCGCGGAGCCTATGGCCGTTACGGTCGTCCGGGATACGGCGCCTACGGCTATCGCTATCGTCCGTATGGCTACGGGCTGGCCGCCGCGGGCGTGGGTGCCGCAGCGGCAGCAGGCTACCACGGAACGACGTCCGGCGGATGCGGTCCTCACCATTACTGAGACGCCTATGCCGGTGTCTGCCTCCCGAATTGAGGGCGGCCGCAAGAGCGTCGTTCGCGAGCCAAGGACGCCGACTTCCGGCGTTCCGCACCATCCCGTCAAGTGATTTAATGGGGCGTTGGTCATGCGCATCAGGATCGCTGTCTTATGTCTCGCGGTTGCCGGACTGTCGTCCGCACAGGCGCAATCGCAGGACTTCACGAGTGCGCCGCGGCTCCTCGTGCACGGCAACTATTGCGGCCTCGGCAACCGCGCGCCGCTTCGGCCCGTCGACGCGCTGGATCGCGCCTGTGCACGCCATGTTGCGTGGACGCCCGAGGGCGGATTGTCGTCCCGGCTCTGCAATCTCCGCTTGTCTCGGGAGGCAGAGCTGATCTCCCGGGATCCCCGTCAGCCCGACGGCGTTCGGGCTGCGGCCGGGTTCATCGCCTTCAGCGCCGCCGCAATGCCGTTCGATCCGGCGCCGGGGGCGGTGATGGTCGCGACGCCCGATATCCCAGACCCATATGTCCGCCAGCGCACGCGCGTCGGGTACGATTATTAGGCACCGGAGCGGTCACCCAAGAGCGGTCACGCAGGAGCGGGCGCCGGCGCCGGCCGCGCTGCCGCTCAGGGTTCCGTCGACGGTGCCGTGGCCGTCCGGAGCGCCCCGTAGCGTGCAATGGCCGTACGGGCGTTGAACAACAGGCGGTCCGGGCCGAGTCCCCGGTCCAGGCCCGCGCACCGCACCATCCGGAGCACGTCCGGATTGCAGCCCACGAGCCAGACGCTCACGGCAGCGGACCGTACGCCGTCCTGCAGCATCTGAAGCGCAGAATACTCGATGTCGGGCACGCGGCTGAGGTCGAGGGCGACGACGCGCGGCTTGTGCTCCTCCGCCAGCGCCCGTATCCGCTCCCCTACGGTCTGGGCGTTCGCGAAATACAGGCGGCCCTCCGGACGGAGGATCAGAAGCCCGTTGATGGTCTCATCCTCGGGATGGTTGGGTGACTGTGGACGCAGGACGTCGGCCCCGGGCTTACGGACGATGATCGAGATACGGGGCTGAGCCGTCTGGAGGGCGAGGCCCAGGAACGAGACGACGATGGCCACGACGATGCCCTGGAGCGTCCCGAAGGCGAGGACGCCGATTGCCGCCGCGACGGCCCAGCGAAACTCCATGCATCGGACCGCATAGATGGCGCGGAACTCCGCCGGCTGGATCAGGCTGGCCGAGAACACGATGACGATCGCCGCGAGGGTCGCCTGCGGCAGGAGGGCGAGGATCCCGGCGAGGAGCAGCATCGTGGCGAGGGCGGCGGCGGCGGTCGCGAGCGAGGTCGCCTGCGTCCGGCCGCCGGCGGCGCGAACGACGCTCGTCTGCGAGGTTCCGCCGCCGGCCGGCATGGCGCCGAGCAGGGCTCCGCCCAGGTTTGCCGATCCGGTCGCGACCAGTTCGCGGTTGGCATCGACAGGTGGATCGCCGGGGCCGACGAAGGCCCGTGCCGCCGCGATGCTCTCCGTGAAGCTCATCAGGGCGATCCCGACCGCGCCCGGCAGGAGCGCGAGGACGAGTCCGGGATCGGGCACGGTCAGGGACGGCAGGCCCTGCGGGATCGGCCCAACTGTGGAGACGCCCCGCGCGCCGAGGTCCAGCACCCACGAGGCGGCGATCGCGGCGGCGGCCACGACCAGGGGCGCCGGCGAGTGCGGCTTCAACCGTTCCATGCCGATGAGGATGGCCAGCGTCGTGCCACCGACGGCCAAGGTTGGCAGTGAGATCTCGGGGAGGTGGCGGACGACGCTCGCCAGATCGGTGAAGAACGACTGCTTCGCGATATGCAGCCCGATGAGCTTGGGCGCTTGGTCCAGCAGGATCACGAGACCGATGCCGGTCTTGAAACCCGTGAGCACCGGCACGGAGATGAAGCTTGCGACGAAGCCCAGCTTGAGGAGCCGTGCCGCCAGAAGCAGCGCGCCTACGAGGGCCGTCAACGTCGCTGCGGCGACCGCAAGTCTCGCCGGATCGCCGTCCGGGGCCACGTTGCCGAGCTCGGCTCCGGTCAGGATAGCCAGCGTCGTCGTTGAACTCACGCTGAGGACGCGCGACGAGCCCAGCAATCCGTAGATGAGCGGCGGCACGAAGGCGGTGTAGAGCCCCACTGACACCGGCAGTCCGGCCACCGTGGCATAGGCCATCGCCTTCGGCAGGACCACGGTCGCGGCCGTGAGCCCCGCCACGACGTCGCGGCCGAGATCTGGCGGCACACGTTTCCAGTCGGTTCGAAGCGCCTTGCCGGGATCTCTCATCGGAACCCCCGTATTCAGCCAGGGCACAAAACTGACTGTAGCACCGTTCGGGAGAGGGTTGCGGGGTGAAGACGCAACGATGTCTGATCTGTTTCTCGGATCGGCTCTGAAAGATCGACGCCGGACGGCGCCCGGAAGCTGGACATACGGGACGTGGCCTCAGAACGCATCTCTCTCCATGAGGGCCAGGGTTCGTCGCAGGATCTCGAAGATCACAGCCGTCGACCAGCCGAACAGCAGGATCCCGTTCATTGCAGCAACCGGGCCGAGGAGGCGCCAGCGTTCGGCTGGAACGATGTCTCCGTAGCCGAGCGTTGTATAATTGACGAACGCGAAGTACAGAAAGTCGGATCCTGCTGGCGCTATGCGGATCACTTTGTAGATCGCGGCCCAGATTGCAACTTCAACAGTATGCGCCGCCATAATGACGCACACGGCTGACGACATGATGCGCCAGAGGGTCACGCTGCTGTAGCCGCGGATGGCGCCGTGCACACGAACCACCTTCAGGATGATGGTCATCATGAAGGCGTGGATCGTGATGCTGCACACGCTCCCGAGCGCGCCGATCGCGAGTTGCGCCAGCATGTCGTTCCCCCGGAATCGATGATACTTGAGCACGCGCCAGGACAACAGTCGATCATGATGGCACGCCATCGCGATCCGGGGCCGCTCGCCCGGCAGAGCGCAACGGACACGTCGAGCGGCTGAGGGCCGGGAGTAGGCATGCGCAAATCGGCGTTTCCAGTCGGTCGTGAGGCATGGCTCACCCTCGGATTGGTGCTCGTCCTCGTCGCCACCGCGGCAGCGGGGTTCTATTTCACCCGCGCCACGACCCTGACCCTTGCGGTCGCCCCGAATGGCGGAACCGAGCCGGACTTGCTGCGGGCCTACGCGGGCGAGCTCGCCCGCAGGAAAACCGGCGTCCAACTCAGGATTTTGGACTTCCCTGGGGTACGCGAGAGCGCGGAGGCGCTCAGAACCGGCAAGGCGGATCTGGCGGTGGTCCGACCGGACGTGGCAATGCCCGGGAACGGGTTGACCCTCGCGATCCTCCGGGAGCTCGCGGCCTTCGCGGCGGCGCCAGCGGCATCCGGCATCGGGAGCATCCCGGATCTGGCGGGTAAGCGGCTGGGCATGCTGGCGAGCCGGGACGCAGACAGGATGCTTCTGCGGGACCTGATCACCCGCGACGGGCTGGAACCTCTCACCGACGCTCCGAACGGCCCTGTTCCGCCGCAGGCCGTTCTCCTTGTGCCGCTCGAGGAAGCGGACGTGACCTCCGCATTCGGCGACGGGCGCATCGACGCGATGGCGCTCGTGACGACGCCCACGCTTCCGGCAGCGCGGCGCTTGATCGGCTTCGTCCGGGCGGCGAGCGGGGACGGTACGGTCGCGTTAGTCGGCGTGCCTGACACCGCCGCGGTGCTGGCACGCTGGCCGCGCCTCCAGTCGGTCACGGTGCCCGCCGGGCTGTTCAGTGGCAATCCACGCCTGCCAGCCGAGGATGTCGCGACGGTCGGCTCGTCCTACCGGTTGATGGCGCGCGCCAGCCTGTCGCGCAGCGTCGCAGCCGAGATCACGCAGCATCTGTTCGAGATGCGCGCGGCTTTGGCCGAGACCGTACCGGCCGCCGAGGCGCTCACCTATCCGGCCTATGAGGACACGGCGGACGCCACCACCGCCCGCCTGCCCATTCATCCGGGCGCCATCGACTATTACGAGCGTGAGCAGGAGACCTTCATCGAGCGCTATGAGAGCTGGATCTATCTCGTGGCCATCCTGGGCGGCGGCGTCTGCTCGACCATCGCGTGGATGCGGCAGCGCCTCGGGCGCATCCGGCGGCAGCGGATCGAGGTCGCGACGACGCGCCTGCTCGCACTCCGCTCGACCGCCCGGCGGGAGACCGACCGGAACCGTCTGGACGCCATCGCGGGGGAGGTCGACGACCTCGCGGCGAGCATCGCCCGTCACGCCCTGAACAGACCGACGGAGCCGCGGCTGCTCGGCGCCGCCACGGTGGCGATCGAGGCCGCGCGCTCGACGGTCCGTCGCGCCGCGGCCCGACCCGATCGAGCGGCATGCTGATCGGAGTTCCAAGGCAGAGTTCAATCGTAAGGATTGATCCGTCTGATGTGGATTTCGGGTTGTCGGGGATGCAGTTCAACTGGATGCTGGCTGATGTGTGATCTGTGTCTGCATCGATCGCCGCCGCCATGTCCGTGTGTGGACGCTCCATCGGATTCAAGGGGGTGTTTGAGAGATCTGTGCGCGCAGGTTCAGGTGCTTCCGTGTGTCCGGCCTGTTGATGCAGCCATCCTCACGGCTGCTGGCCTGTATGGAGATCGCGGATCGGGTCCAAATCGCTTTTGCGCGCTCGCTTTTGCGCGCTCGAGGCGCCTGGACATTCACTGGTTCTCCCGACCCCGTCTTCTGACCGTTGCGCCATACCTCTCGACTGACCTTCCCTGCCTCCCTGACGCCTCAGGCCGTGGCGATCACGCCGTGGCCGAAGCTCTGTAGGAGCCGCCATGGGTCATCAAGGCCCAGACGATCCGCGCCATCTTGTTCGCCAGGGCGACGGTGATCAGCATGCGCGGCTTGCGCGACAGCATGCCGGCCAACCATGCCCCAGCTTTGTCGGGATCACGCGCCGCGACCTTGGTCGCAGAGCTCGCGCCCAGGATCAGCAACCGTCGCAAGCTGCGCTCGCCCATCTTGGTCGTTCGCCCCAGCCGCTCCTTGCCGCCGCTGGAGTGGCGGCCGCGGGACGAGACCGAGCCAAGCCGCAAAGTCGCGCCCGCGGCGGAAGGTACTGGCGGCCGGTGCCAGAGCCACGAGTGCGGTCGCGATCACCGGGCCGACACCTGGTATCGTCATCAGCCGCTTGGCCACGGCATCGTCCTTCGCGCGTTGGGCGATCTCGCGGTCCAGAMGYGCGATCTGCGCCTGGAGCGCCTCCAAGCTGCCCGCAATGATGGCCAGGACCGGCCGTGCCTCGGCYGGCACGTCGGATGTYGGGTCGCGGACGATCGCCACGAGCTTGCCGACGTGCCCGACACCTTGGCGAACGACGTACCCGAACTCCGTGAGGTGCCCGCGCAGTGCRTTGATCAAYTGGGTCCGCTGACGCACGAGCAGGTCGCGCGTCCGGAACACCACTGCGCAGGCCTGGGCCTGCGCGCTCTTGCCCTGAACGAACCGCATCGTCGGTCGCTGCGCCGCCTCGCAGATCGCCTCAGCGTCGGCCATGTCGTTCTTCTGCCGCTTCACGAACGGCTTCACGTAGGCTGGTGGGATGAGCCGCGTTTCGTGGCCTGCCAAGGCTATCTCACGGGCCCAGTAATGAGCGCTGGCGCATGCCTCCATAGCGACCACGCATCTTGGAAGTGTCGAGAAGAACGTCAGCACCTGATCGCGCCGCAGCTTCTTGCGGAAAACGACGGCGCCGCTCGTATCCGCGCCGTGAACCTGGAAGACTGATTTAGCCAGATCGATCCCGACTGTGCTAACCTCACCCATGGACGCCTCCTGCAGTGGTGTTGCAACACCTCCACTCTGGCACATCGATGCCGTCAGGGGGCGTCCACCCCTACGCTTTTGAGCCAACTGGTGCTCGTTTTCTCAAACAGTCGCGGCACTGCCAAGAGCGGGCTGAGGCGCCCGCTCGCGTCCGAGCCAGCGGCGGCGCGAGGGTTTCAGGACGAAGTACGCGAGAACGGCGGTGATCAGGTCGAGGATAATTGCGATCGAGAAAACCGGTACCCAGTTGCCGGCCGCGTCGTGGATCAGCGCCGCGACAGGACCRCCGAGGAGCGAGCCGACGCCTTGGGCCATGTAGAGGAAGCCGTAGTTCGTGGTGGCGTGCCTCGTCCCGAAGGTGTCCGTCAGAATCGAAGGAAACAGCGAGAAGATTTCGCCCCAGGCGAAGAACACCACACCGGACAGCATTGCGAACGCGTAAGCGTTCTGCCGATTGTAGAGCAACAGACCGATTGCGACCGCCTCGAGCGCGAACGCGATCGCCATCGTGTTCTCCCGGCCGATATGGTCCGACACCCAGCCGAAGAAGGGCCGCGTCAGGCCGTTGGTGATGCGGTCGAAAGTCAACGCGAAGGGCAGCGCCGCAAAGCCGAACACGAGCGCGTCGGCAACTCCGAACTCGCGGGCGAAGTTCGCGAAGTTGGCCGTGACCATCAAGCCGCCCGTCGACATCATCGTCATCATGGCGAACATCAACCAGAACAGAGGCGTGCGCAGCATCGCCCCCGGTGCAGTGTCGGCTGCCGCGCTCGCAGTTCTGGCTGGGTCGATTACGGGCACCTCGCCAGCCTGCGGCGCGCGCAGGCCGAGGGCGGCGAGCACACCGATCGCGCCGAGAATGCATCCAAATACCAGAAGCGTGTGCCGAAAGTCAGTGGCCGCGATCATATCGGTGATCGGGAAAGTGGTGACCATGGCACCCATGCCGTAGCCGGCCGCAACGACGCCGGTGGCAAAGCCCCTGCGATCTGGGAACCAGCGCACCATCAGGCAGACGATACCGACATAGACGATGCCGGTACCGAGCCCGCAGAGCAGACCGTAGGTGGCGTACAAGGCCAGCAGGCTCTCGGCTTTCGAGGCCGCAACCCAACCGAGTCCGCTTAGGGCGGTCCCCAATGCGATCATCAGTTTCGGACTGAACCGGTCTATCAGGTAGCCCTGCACCGGCGAGAAGAAAGTCTGCAGCACGATCACCAGAGTGAAGGTTACCTGCACGGCAGCGAGCGAAGCACCAGTGCTTGCCTGGAAGGGTTTGACGAACAGCGTCCAAACATATTGTGGGCTCGAGATCGTCATCATGACGATCAGACCCAGCACGAGTTGCAGCCAGCGTCGACGCGACTGGACTGTGCTCATTCATACCTCCCGGTGCCTTTTAGATGATGACATCATCAGCACCTGCCGGCGTCAATCATGCGCCGCAGCGCAGTTCAAGGCGCAGCGTCGCGAACGCTGGCAGTTAGTCCAAGGAGTGGGCGGACTGAGCGGCGCGAGCCTTCGCATGCTCGACCGGGGCTTCCTGACCGTCGACAACCTCGCCGACCCGGAGTCCGCCGGCGTGTCGGGAGCGGATCGCGGGCAGAAGCTGCGATGAGCCGATGGGATAGAAGAAGCGGTGCTCGCGACGGATCGGGACGAGACGGCCCTGTGCATAGCACTCGCCGCAGCAGGGGGCCGCCTACATCGCTGAAGAAAAAGCTTGTTCACGACGCGGCAGTCGGGCGGCAGACTGTGCTCATCGGGACTCAGCCCCGGTGGTCAGAACCTGATGCTTGGTGCCCTTTTGGAAGCCCGCTACAGATGGATGGAGGTTGTTCCGGTCGAGCCGCACTGCAGACAGCGCTGGAGAGCAAGCGTGTCGAGCCTCGCTCGGTGCCCCTTCTTCACAGCGACCCGGTTTCAGGCCATCCGCTCGACCCATTGCGCACGCGAAGGACCCGGCGCGAACGCGTCGCCAAAATACTGGATTTCCCGGATCACATTCCCCTCCAGAAACACCATGATACTCGCTGCGTAAGACGGTTGTCCGTCATACGTCAGAACATATTCGGTGACCCAGAAACAGCCTGCTTCGACGATCCGCCGAACCGCAAAGCGTTTCCGGTTCGGTTGCGCGGTGCGAGACAATTGAATGTTTTGCCGTCCGCGGATGCGCTCGCCTGATTGCGGATACTCAAGAATCGCCTCGTCTCGATAGATCTCATGCTCCTGATCGAAGCCGCTCGCGTCGGATGCAGCCCAATGACGATCCAAGGCATCTCAAATCTCTTGATCGTTCATGTCGAGCTTCCTTGAGAATGGCCGACGATCTCAAGCCACCATACTGGGAAAGGCGGCCGTGGCCCCGGGCGCACCTTCGTCGGCCTCGCGCTGCGTCGCCCTGAACTGCTCCGTCTCGCCGGTCACCGGTCGACCTATTTGCTCCCTCGGCCAAGCCGCCGTTCCAGGCGGACGAAGAGCAAGTTCAGGCCAAGGCCACGGGTTCCCGTGCCATCGGCGTCATAGCCTTGGGGACCGAACAGCGCGGAGTGGGATTGCTTCCCTGGGGGCCGCGGAGGCGGACGCCCATGCCGGTCTTCTTCTTTGACCTGTACGCCCGAGGAAGACTTGAGGCCGACGAGGCCGGGCTCGAACTCCCGAGCGCCGAGACGGCCTACCTTCAGGCCTGTGCCGCCATCCCGCCGCTGGTGTCCGAGTTGCTGCGGTCAGGGGACCGCCCGAGAGGGTACAGCTTCGTGGCCACGGACGAGGCGGGGCGGGTCCTGTTCGACATCCCGTTCCACGAGGTCCTCGACAGGGAAGGTTGGTCGCAGTGCCCAGGACCGAACCCGTAGCGCCATTGGATACCTGCTGGGCCTGCTCGTCCACGGGCGGCACTGAGCCCGACGACCGCGGGCCGGTATCCACCGGCCGAGCCGAAGATCCGTCGTCGGGTGCCGCTCATTGACCGTCGAAGTGCGGGCCGGCACCATGGGGCGTCCTCACGATGGATACACATTGGCTCAATCCGGATTGCCCCCAATCACCGGGGGCCGGGTCGGTGGACTAAGGCATCGACGCCCTACGGTGCGGGCTGCCCCATGATCGGGGCGGGCAGCCCGTCCCCGTTCTGGTGTCCCACAGGAGCGATGGTCGGCTTGGAATGCACGTGGCGATGGTGGAGCGGATGCGGCTGGTCACGGACGCCCTCGCGTCGGAGGAAGCGTTCGCCGACGAGTTCTCGGACGAAGCCGTGCAAGCCGAGCGCGTGGGGGACGCAGACACGGCACTCGTCATGCGCGATCTGGCGCGGCGCCACAGGGTCGAGGCGTTGAAGCTGGACGGTCGCCTCGCAGCGATGCGGCGCCAATATGCCGTGAGGTTCGGCTGAACGCCGAGGAAAGCAAGCTCGACATGCTGAGGCGGCATGTGCGCGAAGGTGCGGGGCACGGCGCAAACCAGCACGCCCTCGTAACCCGGTTGAGGAGAGACGGGCTACCGGCCGAGCAGGCTGAAGCCCTCCTGGCCACCTTCGAGGACTCTCAACGCCAACACGAGGCTCACCTGGCCCGCGCGGAAGCGGAGGCTTCCCTGGGATAGAGGGCGTCCGCCGCTGCCGCTCCGGCGGTCCGCCCGGCCAAAACCCCGACCCGGCTCTGAGCGCGGCCCTGCGAATGGTTCCGTACTCGCGGCTCGCTCGCCGGACGCGATGTGCCCGACCTGGCCCGAAGATACCAGGACCAGGTCCTCGCTGCGCGGGCCGAGCGCCTCCATCATGCCAATTTGGCGAGAACCTGCATGATGCGCCACCTTCGCCTTAGGTTCGCCAAGGAGCGCGCCCGGTCGGGGACCCGGAGCCTCTGAAGCCGTCGTCGTGAACCCATGACTGGACAGGAAGTTCTTCCCGCACAGCCTCGACATGCCGAGGCGGCTAGGGAGAGCGCGGATGTCGAGTGAGGAGAACACGGCGCACTACGACGGCCCTGCCGGGGGCTGGGGCTCGGTGCGCGGGATCTCCCGCATCTTCGGCAAGGAATGGGCGACGCCGCTCGCCACCGAGACGCTGTTCCGCCAGAACAAGCCCAAGGGCTTCATGTGCGTGTCCTGCTCCTGGGCGAAGCCGGCCAACTACCATCCCTTCGAGTTCTGCGAGAACGGCGCCAAGGCGACGCTCTGGGAGCTGACCACCCGGCGCTGCAAGCCCGACTTCTTCGCCAAGCACACGGTCACCGAGCTGCGGGAGTGGTCCGACTACGACCTGGAGCAGCAGGGTCGGCTCACGCACCCGATGCGGTACGACCCCGCCACGGACAAGTACGTGCCGTGTGATTGGGACGAGGCCTTCCGGGAAATCGGTTCCGAACTGAGGCTCCTCGACCCCAAGTCCGTGGTCTTCTACTCCTCGGGCCGCGCCAGCCTAGAGACGTCCTACCTCTATGCCCTGTTCGCCCGCCTCTACGGGTGCAACAACCTGCCCGACAGCTCGAATATGTGCCACGAGACGACCTCGGTGGCACTCAAGAAGGTCATTGGCGCGAGCGTCGGCACGGTGGTGTTCGACGACCTCCAGAACTGCGACGCGATGTTCTTCTTCGGCCAGAACACGGGATCGAACTCGCCGCGTTTCCTGCACCCGCTGCAGGAGGCGGCCAAGCGCGGCGTCCGGATCGTCACCTTCAACCCCGTTCGCGAGAG
The DNA here is from genome assembly GCF_056403155.1 of Methylobacterium sp. P3_A11. Taxonomy (NCBI): domain Bacteria; kingdom Pseudomonadati; phylum Pseudomonadota; class Alphaproteobacteria; order Hyphomicrobiales; family Methylobacteriaceae; genus Methylobacterium; species Methylobacterium sp. P3_A11. The sequence goes on along the minus strand of NZ_JBFUGA010000133.1, from coordinate 2,994 downwards.
GGGACTGGAGTTCTTCACAAACCCGCAGAGCCCGGTCGAGATGCTGACGGGGAAGGAGACCCGCATCAGCACGCAGTACCATCAGGTCCGGCCTGGCGGCGACATCGCTGTGCTCATGGGCATCTGCAAGCACGTCTTCGCGGCCGATGACGCGGCGAAGGAGCAGGGCCGGCGCGTACTCGACGTCGCCTTCATCGAGCAGCACACGACCGGCCTGGAGGCGTTCGAGGCGAAGGTGCGGGCGACCTCCTGGGAGGAGATCGAGCGGGAATCGGGCCTGGGTCGGCAGGCCATCGAGGCGGCCGCCCAGGTCTATGTCGAGGCCGACCGGGTGATCGGCATCTACGGCATGGGCCTGACCCAGCACATGAACGGCTTCGAGAACGTCGCCTTGCTGGTCAACATGCTGCTCCTGAAGGGAAATATCGGCCGCGACGGCACCGGCATCTCGCCGGTGCGCGGCCACTCCAACGTGCAGGGGCAGCGTACCGTCGGCATCTCCGAGAAGCCTGAGCTCGTGCCCCTCGACAAGCTCGCCGTCCAGTTCGGGTTCGAACCGCCGCGCGAGAAGGGGGTGAACACCGTCGAGGCGTGCGAGGGCATCCTGTCGGGCAAGGTGCGCAGCTTCTTCGGCCTGGGCGGCAACTTCGTGCGCGCCATCCCCGAGCGCGACCGGATGGAGAAGGCGTGGACGGACATGCGCCTCACGGTGCAGGTGGCGACCAAGCTCAACCGCTCCCACCTCGTGAACGGCGAGGTCGCCTTCCTGCTGCCCTGCCGGGGCAGGACCGAGGAGGACATGCAGGCGAGCGGCCCGCAGGCGGTGAGCATGGAGGACACGTTTAGCAACATCCTCGGCTCGCTGGGGCGCCGCAAGCCCGCGAGCGAGCACCTCAAGTCGGAAGCCGACATCGTGGCGGGCATCGCGAAGGCGACGCTCCCATCGAACCCGAACGTGAAGTGGGATGCCTGGGTCGGCGACTACGCCCTGATCCGGAACGAGATCGCCGAAACCTACCCTGACGAGTTCCACGACTTCAACGAGCGCATGTGGACGCCGGGCGGCTTCTACCGGGGCAACTCGGCGCGCGAGCGCATCTGGAAGACGGAGAGCAAGAAGGCGACGTTCACCACGCCCAAGCAGATGACGGCCGTCGGGTTCGGCGAGGCGCCCGGGCGCTACCGCCTGATCACGATGCGCTCGAACGACCAGTTCAACACGACGATCTACGGCTATAGCGACCGGATGCGCGGCATCGACGGCACACGCGACGTCCTGCTCATCAACCCCGACGAGATGGCGCGGGCGAACCTTCACGAGGGGCAGGTCGTGTCGCTCGTCAGCGACGCGGGGGACGGGGTCGAGCGGGAGGTGTTCGGCCTGAAGGTAATGCCATTTTCCCTGCCGGACGGTTGCCTCGGCGCCTACTACCCCGAGATGAACCCGCTCATGCCGCTCTCGCATCATGACGGTCCGTCGAAGACGCCGGCGGCCAAGTCCGTCCCAGTCCGCATCCGGGCCACGGACGAGACCGGTCCCGTGAATGAGCGGCTGGAGCCGCCGGGGCATGCCACTACCCCCGTCTAAGATGCGGCGTGACCGTCGAAACAGGCGGATCGCCAATCATGGGATCGTCCGCCTGACGGCGCGTTGTCACCCCCCGGACCATGCTTGGGGGCCGCCTGGGAGCATTGATGCTCCTATAGCGGTCAAGCGGTTTTTCTGTCGGGCACTGAAGCCGACCCGATTCACAGGTGCCGGTAGATTTCTCGGGCGATGTAGCGCTTCAAGCATCGGCGGATCTCACGAGGCGACTTGCCTTCGCTGGTTCGGCGCTGGATGTATTCTCGGGTCGGCAGATGATGCCGCATCCGGACCACAGCGACGCGGTACAGGGCGGCGTTCGCCCGGCGATTGCCGCCACGGTTCAGGCGATGGCGGCTGGTCTTTCCGCTCGATACCGGCATCGGACAAACGCCGCAGAGCTTCGCGAATGCGGCTTCCGACCGGATCCGCTGAGGATTGTCGCCCAGAACGACGAGCATCTCGGCGATGGTGCCGGTCGACACGCCAGGCGCTTCCATCAGCGCTGGGGCCTGGGCACGCACCAGCTGCTCGAGGACGGCGTCGTGCTCCTTGATCTCGGCATCCAGCACCAGCCACCGATTGGCCAGTGCGCGAAGCGCCACCTTGGCGGACGCGGTAGTGGACACCGGCGCTCCCGGCCGCAACGCGGCGATCGCGCGGATGAGCGTCATCTTGCCGGTGATGCCGATGAACCGCTCGCGTAGCGCCTGTGGTGCATTGACCAGCAGCGTCTTGAGCGTGACCATCGCCTGGGTTCGCGCCTTGAGCGCGGTATCGCGAGCGATCTTGAGGTGACGGATCATCTCGACGGCCCCATCGCCGAGCTTGGGCTCGTGCGCAGCCTCACCGGCCAGAACGGCCCGTGCCGCCGACTCTGCATCGACGGTATCGGTCTTGCCCTGGCGGCGACGGAGCTGCCGGTTGACCCGACCAACGTCGATGACGCGCAAGCCCAGGGCGGTCAGAGCCCGCGTGAGGCCGGCACCGTACGAGCCGGTTCCCTCGATGCCGAAGGCATGCACGACACCGTGCTCGGCTGCCCAGGCGGCCACCTCGCGATACCCCGCGCTGGTCACCGGGAATGATGCGGTGCCAAGCCGTGCGCCCAGTCCGTTGATCGCGACGGCGACGTGGACATCCTTGTGCGTGTCGACGCCGATGACGACGACATCCGGTGTGATAGCCTGCATACAGGTCCTCCAGGTCGGTAGAACCCGAAGGCGATCTGCGAGCGGACAGGACTGTGACGGGACGGCACGCCCTCAAGCTCCTATCAGGTCACGTCTCGTGACGCCCCGGGTGCAGCCTGGAGGGCCGAAAGATCAATGCCATGACACGCGGTCAATCGTAAGGACGGGTCAGGCCCCACAGGCTGCAGGCACCTTCTCACAGCGTAAGGAACAAGG
>NZ_JBFUGA010000132.1:0-14076 GCF_056403155.1 Methylobacterium sp. P3_A11 | reverse complement strand
GCCCGGGACCGACCTGCGCGACGACGCGGTCGCCGTCGCGGGTCAGCGTCACGGGGACGCCGGAGCCGTCCGCCCGGGCGCGGGCGATCGCGGCGCGCAGGCCGGCCTCGTCGGAGCCGACCAGCCCGGTCCGTCCGTCGATCACGGCCTGAGGCGTGTAGCTCGAGCCGCCGAGGCGCGCCGCATAGGCCTCCTGGCGGGCGGTGGCGGCCGGCAGGGCGTAGGGGTCGCGCCAGTTCAGGTGATTCCAGTAGGTGACGTGGAACGCGAGGGGCAGGACATCCCCGCGTTCGCCGGCCGGCTCGTGCGCGAGGCGGCCGAGCAGCGCCTCCGCGGGCGGGCAGGAGGAGCAGCTCTGCGAGGTGAACAGCTCGACGACGACGGGGCGCTCAGCGGCTCCGGCCGGGCGGAGGACGGCACACAGCAGGGTGGCGATCAAGAGGGTAGGGCGCATGGCCGGGACTCCCGCATGCCGGCTTTTCGCTCCCGGCATACCGGCTCTTTCGGCGGCCGCGCGGCGGCAGTTACACGGGCGCCGCGAGTTCGAAGGCGTCGACGTCGCGCAGGAGGGCGAGGAACGCCTCGGCGCCGTGGTCCAGCGCCGCGTGGCCGGCCTCGGCCGTGCCGAGCCGCGCGTCGCCCATGGCGCCGGAGGGCTGAAGGTCGCCGGCCTTCCAGGCGAAGGCGGCGGGGCGGCCGGCGCGCAGGTGGGTGAAGTCGCGGACCATGGCCAGCGTACGCGGCGGGAAATCGGCGATCCGGTCGGTCCGGACGAGATCTGGGCGCAGGGCCAGCATCAGCGCCGTCTCGATGCCGCCGGCATGGATTCCGTGGGCGATCTCCTCCGCCGGGAACAACCCCCCGGGGTAGCCGAGCCGCGCCCACGACGTCGTCACCGCCACCATGGCGAACCGGGCGCGCAGCTCGCCCGCCACGAGGTCGATGAGCGCGCTGTTGCCGCCGTGGCTCGTGACGATCACGATCTTGCGGCAGCCGGCCCGATGGACGGCGGCGCCGATCCCCGTCCAGGCGGCGAGCGCCGTCCCGGTCTCCAGCGTGAGCGTGCCCGGGAAGGCATCGTGCTCGTCGGACTTGCCGACCGGCTGGACAGGCAGCAGCAGCACGTCGAGATCCGCGGGCGCACCCGCGTGCACCCGGGCGAGATAGCCCTCGGCGATGATGGTGTCGGTGGCGAGCGGCAGATGCGGGCCGTGCTGTTCGGTCGCGGCCACCGGCAGCACGGCGATCGCCCGCCGCATGTCGCGCCGGGCCAAGTCTTCGGTGGTGAGGTCGGACCAGAACCGCGCCGTCATGCCTGTCGTGGCCTCCTGCCGGCACCGCCGGATGGCGGCGGAATCGGGCAGCGATCTAACCGGCTGGCCGGCACCGAGTCGACGGAAGAAGCGCCGTCGGCACGGCCGGTTTCAGGCGAACAGGGCGTCGATGTCGTCCTGGGACGGCATGGCATCCTGAGCCTGAGGGCCGTTGAGCAGGAGATCCTCGGCCCGGGTCCGTCGGGCGCGCTCGGCGGGATCCATCGCGGCGGCGTCGCGGGCCTTCACCGCGCCGACGAACCGGGCCAGGCGCTGCTCGAACAGCCTGAGGGATTCCACCACCTTGGCGATCCGCTGCCCGGTGATGTCCTGGAACGCGCAGGCCTCGAAGATGGTGTTGATCCGCTCCTCGACGGCGTCGCGATAGCCCGGCCCGTCCGGCAGGCCGAGCATCGCCTCCGCGGCTTCCATGATCGTGTTGGTGGCGCCCGCAGTCGCCTCAACGACGCTGCCGAGTTCCTCGTGCGCCATGGGGATACGGTCGCGGCTCATCTCGTTCGCCCGCAGCGCTCCGATCTCCTCCCGGAGATGGGCGATGTAGTCCGCGATCTCGATCAGCTCGGCGATCACGGTCTGCGGTTCCCGAAGCCGCAGATCGGGCTGCCGTGCGGCGGCTAACGACATGCTGTCCTCCTCGGATCTTTCGCCGTTTTCGGAACCATGGCCGTCTCGGCCAGCCATGCCGTGTCCTGTCGCCCTGCGCCCGGGCGGCGCGAGGGCACCGGCAGGGGAACCGCTCAGCTCCCGCAGACCGCCTCGATCTTGGACTTCAGCGTCGCCGCGTTGAAGGGCTTCACGATATAATTGTTCACGCCGGCCTTCTTGGCCGCGATCACGTTCTCGGTCTTCGACTCGGCCGTGACCATGATGAACGGCGTCGTCCGAAGATTTTCGTCGGCCCGCACGTGCCGGAGCAGCTCGTAGCCGGTCATCGGCTCCATGTTCCAGTCGGAGATGACGAGGCCGTACTTGCGTCCCTTCAGGCGCGCGAGTGCCTCGGTGCCGTCCGAAGCGTCATCGACCTCCTCGAAGCCGAGCTGCTTCAGTAGATTACGAATAATGCGGACCATCGTCTGGTAATCGTCGACAACGAGGATCGGCATGCTCAAGTCGAGAGCCATCGAATAACTGCTCCGTATTGCCCGGCGGGAAGCCGCGGCGGCTCCCGGATAGATTAACGCTTCGCTAACGCTGCAATTTAGCTGCGCCGCACAGCATTTCAAATAGGCCATGCGCATTGCGAAGCCGTTAATCGGCGCAGCAGACGCATGGCCTCGCTCTCCCGGCGCGGCGGCGCCCGGACGACCCGCGAAGGCTCGCTTGACCCTCCGGGCACCTTTCGGCAGGGTCCGGCCGCGTCGGTCCCCTCGCGGACATGTCAGGCGACCCCACCAGACCCTTCCGAGCAATCGACCCCGAACCGATGGCCCCTGGCGACGACACGGCCGCGCGGCCCTTCACCATCTGCCGTGCCGACGAACCGATCCCGCCGGCCCTGGCCGGAGCCGTGGCGGCGATCGGCAACTTCGACGGCGTCCATCTCGGCCACCGGGTGCTCGTGGAGAGCGTGCGCGCCGCGGCCCGCGCGGCCGGAAGGCCGGCCGCGATCCTGACCTTCGAACCGCATCCGCGGGCCTACTTCATGCCCGACGCCCCGATGTTCCGCCTGACCGGGCTGACCGCCAAGGAGATCCTGTTCGCCCATCTCGGGCTCGACGGGCTGATCGTCCGCCGCTTCGACGGTGCCCTGGCCGCCACGGGGGCACGGGCCTTCGTGCTCGACTTCCTGAAAGGGTCGCTCGGCCTGTCCGGGGTGGTCGTCGGACACGATTTTCATTTCGGCCGTGGCCGCGAGGGCACACCAGCGATCCTGGCCGAACTCTGCCGCGAGGCCGGGATGAGCTGCCGGATCGTCGACCCGGTCGCCCTCGGGGACGAGCCCGAGCCGGTCTCGTCGAGCGCGATCCGCGCGGCGCTGGCCGCCGGGGACATCGCCCGCGCCAACGCGCTGCTCGGCTACCGCTGGTTCGTCCTCGGGCCGGTCCGGCACGGCGACAAGCGCGGGCGGCAGCTCGGCTTTCCGACCGCCAACGTCAGGCTGCCCGATTGTGGACTGGCACACGGGATCTACGCGGTGCGGGTCCGTCTGGCCTCCGGCAGGGTCTGCGACGGCGTGGCGAGCTACGGCCGCCGACCGACCTTCGACGACGGCGCACCGCTCCTGGAAGCCTACCTGTTCGACTTCTCCGGCGACCTCTACGGACAGGAGATCGCGGTCGAGTTCGTCGGCTACATCCGGGGCGAGGAACGGTTCGACAGCGCCGACGCCCTGGTCACCCGCATGCATGTCGACGCCGCCGCCGCACGAGCCATGCTGGCGCAGGACAGTACCGCTTCGATGCTGGGCTGATCCGCGCGGGGCAGCGCGACCGGCGCGGATCGTGTACAAGGGGGGATCGAACGGGAGGCGGATGTGCTGGGTCGTTACGAGCGCGCGAACAACGGCGAGGCGGTCGTCGAATACGGTGACGGCACCATGCGGGTGGTCAAGCCGGGCGGCTTCGTGCGGTGCGCCGTGACCGGTGAGCCGATCGCGCTCGATGCGCTGCGCTACTGGAGCGCCGCCCGGCAGGAGGCCTATGCATCCCCCGAGGCGATCCTGAAGCGGCTCAAGGAAACCGGTCGGCCCTGACCGTCACGGCGCGCCGGCGAGCGCGCCCTCGACCTGCCGACGCAGAAACACCGGATCCTCGACCACGAGGCGCACGCGCAGCACACGCACCTGGGCCGAGAGGGCAGCGGGCAGACGCGCCGCATCCTTCTCGGTGGTGACGAGGTCGGCCCCGAGGCGCCCCGCCGCCTCGAGGAGGTCCACCAGCTCCGCGGCCCGGTAGGGATGATGATCCGGGAACGGCCGCGTTCCGGCGATTACCGCACCTGACTCGATCAGGGTCGCGAAGAATTTTTCCGGCCGGCCGATTCCCGCGAAGGCGAGGCAACGCCGGCCCGCCAGATCGTCCGTCGCCGGAACGAGGCGCGCCCGGTGGACCGGGAGGCCGCGCTGCCGTGCCATCCGGGCGACCGCGTCGCCCGCCGCGCCGTCACCGACCACGATCAGCCCGCCGACATGCGGCCATTGCCGCGCGAGCGGCGCCCGCAGCGGTCCCGCCGGGAAGGGCAGCCCGTTTCCGATACCGGTGGCGCCGTCGACGACCGCGAGGCTGAGATCCTTCGCCAAGCTCGGGTTCTGGAGACCGTCATCCATCACGATGACATCGGCGCCGAGGCTCCGGCAGAGGGCCGCCCCCGCCGGGCGGTCGCGGGATACGACCGTGGGCGCCCGGCGGGCGAGGAGCAGCGGCTCGTCGCCGACCTCGGCGGCCCCATGGCGGTCGGGATCGACCCGGACCGGACCCGCGTGCCGGCCCCCGTAGCCGCGGGTCAGGAAGGCTGGCGCGCGGCCAAGCTCGGCGAGGAGGCCCGCCACCGCCAAGGCGGACGGCGTCTTCCCGGCCCCTCCGAGGGTGAAGTTCCCCAGGCAGAGGACCGGGCACCCCGCCCGCGCGCCGGGACGATCCATGCGCCGGGCCACCAGCGCCCCGTAGACGGCACCGAGGGGCGCGAGACCGCGCGCGGCCGGGTGATTCGGCGCCGCTGACCAGAAACCCGGAGGCCGCATCAGGCCCGCGCGAGGGGTCGCACGGGGCTGCCCCGGTCGAGACGCTGGAGCTTCATCTGCGCCACGAACGGGTCGAGCACCGCGAGCGTGCGCGCCACGGCACCCTCGAAGGGCTCCAGGGCCTGCTGTCCGGCCCGGGCGATCTCGGCGAGGCGCCCCCGGTCGGCGAGGAGTTCGCCGGCGACCGCCGCCAGTTCGACGCCGTCACGCACTGGCAAGGCGCCTCCGACGCGGTCGAGGGCTTGGTAGACCACGTCGAAATTCTCGGTGTGGGGTCCGTGCAGGACCGCGGAGTCGAGGCGCAGCGGCTCGATGGGGTTCTGGCCTCCCCGCGGCACGAGGGAGCCGCCGAGGAAGACCAATGGGCTCAGGCGGTAGAACAGGCCCAGCTCGCCGATCGTGTCGGCGACGTAGACCTCTACGGAGGGATGGGGGCGGCCGCCGGTCGACCGCTGGGCGCTGCGCAGACCGACGGCGTTGGCGCACGCGACCGCCTCAGCCGCCCGCGCCGGATGCCGCGGGGCAATGATGGTGAGGAGCTTCGGGAACCGCACCTTCAGCATCGCGTGCGCGTAGGCGACCATGGCCTCCTCGCCGGGATGCGTGCTCGCCGCGACCCAGACCGGCCGGCCGGCCATCATGGCCCCCAGATAGGCGACCTGCTGCGCGTCCGCCGGCGGCACGGGCGCGTCGAACTTCAGATTTCCCGAGATGCTCACCCGCGGCGCGCCGAGCTTTGCGAACCGCTCGCCGTCCTCCTGCGTCTGCGTAAGGCAGATCGCGATCCGCGCCAGGAGCGCCTTCGCGGTGCGCGGGCAGCGCTCCCACCCCCGGAACGAGCGCTCCGACATGCGGCCGTTGACCAGGATGAGGGGAATCTCGCGCTCGTCCAGAGCCAGGATCGTGTTCGGCCAGATCTCCGATTCGGCGATGACCGCCAGGTCCGGCTGCCAATGGTCGAGGAACCGTCCGACCCAGCGCGGCGCGTCCAGCGGCATGTACTGGTGCACCGCGCCCGGCGGCAGTCGAACGCCGATGAGTTCGGCGGCCGCGCGAGTGCCCGTGGTCACGAGCACCGAGAAGCCGCGGGCGATCATGCCTTCGACGAGCCCGATCAACGACAGCGCCTCGCCGACGCTCGCACCATGCATCCAGGCGAGCGGCCCGACCGGCCTGGCCCGACCTGGGAGACCCCGCCGTTCCGAGAGCCGGCGCGGATCCTCCTTCCCGCGCTGCGCGCGCCACGCCAGCAGCCCGGTCAGGGCCGGCTCGCCGATGCGCAGACCGGCCCGGTAGGCCTGCAGGGGCAGCGTGACCGAGGGGGGCCTCACGCGAAGTCTCCCACCGGCGCGGAGGCGGTCATCTCAGCGGGGTCGCGATAGAGTGCGGCCCGGTCGGCACGGCCGACCAGCGCATAGGCGCGGGCATGCACCCGGTTCATCTCGGCCTCGACGTGGCGCCGGAGCGTCTCGAATGCCTCGCCCTCGCAGTCGCGCGCCACGTAGACAGGATCTCCGAGTACGACGGCCCCGCGGCCGAAGGGCAGGCCGAGACAGGCGCGGTCCCAGGATTTGAAGCGCAGGTGCCGGCTCGTCACCACGGCCGCCGGGACGATCGGCCGGCCGGAGAACCGCGCGAGGGTGAGGATTCCGGGATCGCACCGGCGCGAGACCTTGGGCACGTCGGCGCTGAAGGCCACCGACTCGCCGGCCTTCAGGGCGCGCAGCATCGCCCGGAAGCCCTCGGCGCCGCCCTTGGCCCGGGTATCGGTGGCCCGGCTCCGGCCGCGGGCGCCGGAGGCCCGGATCACGCGGACGCCGAGCCGCTCCAGCGCGAGGGTGTTGATGTTGCCGTCGGGATTCTTCGAGATGATCGTGGCGACCCGATCGCCCGGCCGGCGCATGAACGGCATCATGATGTGCTGGCCGTGCCACATGCCGGCGATGAGCGGGAGTTGCGCATCCATCCACGGGTCGACGCCGTTCCGGTCCGCACCGGCCGCGTGAACCTCGAAGCGGTTGGTCACCTGCACGAGCCGCAGATAGGCCGCCGCGATACGGCCGAGGAGCCGCTGCACTGCAGGATGGCGGAGGATGCGCTTGCCGAGACTCATGTCACGCCTGAGGCGGCTCGACCGCCATCGCCCGATCAGTTCGGGATCGAATTCGACCGCGCATGGTCTAGCCCCCGCGCCTCAGACGAAACAATCGGCCCCGTCCACAACCAGACAGATAGGTCCGCCGGTGAGGGCCGGTGTCCGGAGGCCGCGAATGCTCCCGCGGCGCGGCGAAAACACGGCAGACGGCCTTGTTTAGATCTATTCCAGTCTGTAGATTGGAACAAATCCAAACAAGGAGTTTCCCGATGGCAGCCGTCATGGAGAGCGCTGCGGACCTGGCCGCGGACGCCCGCCGCACCTTCGTCCTGCGCTACGTGCAGCCCGGCCTCGCCGGGCTGATCGACGGGTCGGTCTCCACCCTCGCACCGATCTTCGCAGCGGCCTTCGCCACGGGACATAACGGCGCGACCTTCCTGGTGGGGCTCGCGGCCTCGGTGGGGGCGGGCATCAGCATGGGGTTCACCGAGGCCCTGTCGGACGACGGCAGCGTCACGGGCCGCGGCGATCCGTGGCTGCGCGGCCTGGTCTGCGGGGCGATGACCGCGCTGGGCGGCCTCGGCCACACGTTGCCTTACCTGATCCCCGATACCCTCCCGGCCGGATGGCCGAACCCGTTCGTCCTCGCCACGAGCCTCGCGATCCTGGTCGTGGTGATCGAACTCACCCTCATCGCGGCGATCCGCACGCGGTTCATGGCGACGCCGTTCTGGCGCGCGGCCCTGCAGGTGATGCTCGGCGGCGCATTGGTGCTGGTCGTCGGGATGCTGATCGGAAGCGCTTGACGGGACGCGCCGCGCCCGCGATGCGGGGCGCCTCCCGTCCCCGTGTCGAGGGTGACCTCCGGCGTTGACCTTCTGCCTCGCCCATCTCAGCGATCCGCATGTCGGCCCCCTCGGCCGGGTGCGCCTCCACCAGCTCATCGGCAAGCGCGCCACCGGATACGCGAACTGGCGGCGCGGACGGTCGCGCAGCCACGACATGGCCGTCCTCGAGGCGCTGGTCACCGACCTGAAGGCCCAGGGCGCCGGGCACGTCGCGTGCACGGGCGACCTGTGCAACATCGGCCTGCCGAGCGAATGGGAGACGGCCCGCACCTTCCTGGAAGCGCTGGGCGCGCCCGATGCGGTGAGCTTCGTGCCGGGCAACCACGACGCCTATGTCCGCGGCTCGCTGGAAGGCCTGCTGGCCGCCTGCGGCCGCTACACGGGCGATGATTCCGGCTCGTGGGGCCGGTTTCCCTACCTGCGCCGCCGGGGCTCCCTGGCGCTGGTCGGCCTGTCCAGCGCGATCCCGACCAAGCCCTTCGTGGCGACCGGCCGCCTCGGCGCGCCGCAGCTGGCCGCGGCCGAAGCTCTGCTGCGCGCCCTCGCCTCCGACCCGAGCCGGCCCTGCCGTGTGGTGATGATCCACCATCCGCCGCAACCCGGAGGCGCCTCGCCGGGACGCGAGTTGAAGGATGCCGCCGCGTTCACCGCCATGATCGGGCGGGCCGGGGCGGAGCTGATCCTGCACGGTCACAATCACGTCACGAGCGCGGCCCGGATCCCGGGACCGGACGGACGGGCGGTTCCGGTTATCGGAGCCCCCTCAGCCTCGGCACGCCCGGACGGCCACGGGGCGATCGCGTCGCGCCGCGCCTCCTACCTGCTCTTCGACATCGGCCGGGCGGAACAGGGCTTCACGATCCGCGGCCGGCGACGGGGCCTCGACGCGGCGGGAGCCATGGGCGATCTCGGCACCCTGGACCTCGACGAAACGAACCCGGCCTGAGGCTGCGGGCCGGCGCGACCCCGGTCATCGGTCGCGCCGGCCCGATGACCGGGCCGAGGATCACATGCCGGCGACCGCGAGGTCGGCGCGCTGCTGTCGGCTGAGACTCGCTTCGTATCGCTCGGCCTGGAGGCGGGTGAGGCCGCAAATCAACGCGAGGGTCCCGCGATACACGGTGTAGGTGCCGTCGTGTGTCGGCTTGACGCGAATCACCTGTGCCATGGAAGCCTGCCTTTGCTGGAGGTTGCCTGCCTTCGTCTGAGGAGATCGTCCCTTCTCGTTGGATTGGCTGGTCGAACGCGCGAACAGGAGCGACGTTAGCAGTCGTCCAAGGCGTGGCAAGAGCCGTATACGTCGGAATGCTTAGTCCGCTCTGCTGCAACGCGGGAAAGGCTTGCCAGGGCTGGCGATCCGCGGATGCTCAAAAATGCGGCCCTCGACTTGCATTTTGAATATGCTGCGTGGGCCGGCCGGGAGCCCCCCGGGCGGTGCGAATCGCAGGCTGGATCCCGCCCGTCCGGGCGCTCGAAAGGTACCCTCATGCAGCTCTGGCGTCTCACGGCGACCGACCTCGCAGCCCTGATCCGCACCGGCCAGGTCTCGGCCCGGGCGGTCGCCCAGGACGCCCTCGGCCGGCTCGACGCGGTCAACGGACGGATCAACGCCGTGGTCGAGCACCGCCCCGAGGACGTCCTGGCGCAGGCCGACGCGGTGGATGCCGCCCGGGCGCGGGGCGACGTCCTGGGTCCGCTCGCGGGGGTGCCGGTGACCGTGAAGGTGAATGCCGATCAGCGGGGCTTCGCGACGACGAACGGGTTGCGCCTCCAGCGCGACCTCGTGGCGACGGACGACAATCCCGTGGTCGCCAACCTCCGCCGCGCCGGCGCGATCCTGCTCGGGCGGACGAACACGCCCGCCTTCTCCCTGCGCTGGTTCACCTCTAACCAGCTCCACGGCGACACCAGGAACCCGCGCGATGCGGCGCTGACCCCCGGCGGCTCATCGGGAGGCGCGGGCGCCGCGGTCGCGGCCGGGATCGGCGCTATCGCCCACGGCACCGACATCGCCGGTTCGGTGCGCTACCCGGCCTATGCCTGCGGCGTGCACGGGCTGCGACCAAGCCTCGGCCGGATCCCGGCCTGGAATCCGTCCTCCCCCGAGCGGGGGATCGGGCCGCAGCTCATGGCCGTGTCGGGGCCGCTCGCGCGGAGCATCGCGGATGTGCGCCTCGGCCTGGAGGTGATGGCGGCTCCGGATCCGCGCGACCCGTGGTGGGTGCCGGCGCCCCTGGAGGGTCCGCCCGTCCCGCGCCGGGCGGCCCTCTGCGTACGCCCCGGGGGTCTGGCCACCGTCCCGGAGGTCGAGGCCGCCCTGCGCGAGGCGGCGGCCCGCCTCACCGAAGCGGGGTGGGCCGTGACGGAGATCGCCGACACCCCGCCGATCCGGGAGGCGAGCGAACTCCAGCTTCAGCTGTGGCTCGGCGACGGCTACGCGGCGGTCCGGGCAGCGGCGGAACGGGAGGGGGACCCGGCGGCGATCGGCCTCCTGGAGAGTTTCCGGACGCGGGCCGAGGCGATGGCGCCCGACGCCCTCGTCCGAGCCCTGGCCCGGCGCGCGACCCTGGCGCGGGACTGGTCGCTGTTCCTCGCCGAGCACCCGGTGCTGCTGGTGCCGGTCTCGGCCGAGCTGCCGTTCCCGGACGGCCTCGACCTCACCGGCGATGCCGGCATCGCCCGGGCCTTCGAGGCCAACCTGCTGCAGGTCGGTCTGGCGCCGATCGGCGTCCCGGCGCTGACCGTGACGACCGGCCTCGTCGGACGCACCCCCGTCGGCGTGCAGCTGGTCGCGGCACGATACCGGGAGGACCTGTGCCTGGCGGCCGGGGCGGCGATCGAGGCGGGCGGCGTGCCGCACATGCCGGTCGATCCGGCCTGACGCCGGCCCTTGCCGAACCGTGGTCGTGCCGTCGGGGCTGCTGCGCGCCCGGACGGCCCTGTTCGGCGGGGGGCCTGCGGAGCGCCGTGGCGGTCGTGGCGCGCCGGCGCCGGCCGCGCCCGACCTTCAGGGCGCCGGATTCAGGTCCGTGCCGCCGCACCGAGATTGGCGAGCAGCGCCGCGAACAGCCTCGCCCGCTGCGGCAGGGTGTCGATTAGCAGGTGCTCCTCCAGAGTGTGGTAGCCGTGGCCGAGCGGGCCGAGGCCGTCGAGGGTCGGGATGCCGTTGGCGCCGGTGAAGTTGCCGTCCGAGCCGCCGCCGGCACTGTGGTGGGGCAGTGGCTGGCCGAGGGCCTCGCTCAGGGTCCGCGCCTGTTCGTAGAGGGCCATGCAGCCGGCATCCGGCTCCCAGACCGGCCGGGTCACGCCCCGGCTCACCGTGAAGCGGACGCCGTCCTCCTCCCCCGACAGGGCCAGCATCCGCGCGACGCCGCGGTCGAGGTCGGCCTGGCGCTTGGCCATGCTGAGCGCCTGCCCGCGGCAGAGGGTCGGGACGCAGTTCACCCACTGGCCGCCGGAGACGATGCCGGTGGAGAAGGTGCAGTCGGAATCCGACAGCGCGTCGATCGCCAGGATCTTGCGCGCCATGGCGCGGATCGCTGAGCGCCCCTCGTGGGGCGAGGATCCGGCATGGCTCGGCCGGCCCAGGGCTTCCAGGTCGAAGCGCGCGATGGCGTAGCGGCCGGTGACGACGCCGTTCCCGGGCTGGCCGGGCTCGGGGACCAGGACGAAGGCTTGCCGGGCGGCCTCGGCCTCGATCAGGTCGCGGGTCGAGGGGCTGCCCACCTCCTCGTCGCCGGTGAACAGCACGGTGACCGGCAACGGCGTCTCGATCCCGGCCGCCGCCAGGGCGCGGATCGCCGCCAGGGCGATGACGTTGCCGCCCTTCATGTCGAGGATGCCGGGCCCATAGGCGCGGTCGCCCTCGATCCGCCAGGGCAGGGTCCCGAGGGTGCCGACCGGATGGACGGTGTCGAGGTGGCCGAGGACCAGGATCCCGGGCGCATCGCGGGTCCGATGCGGGAAGCGGGCGCGCACGCAGTCGCTCAGGCCCATCCGCCCGGGAATGGTCTCGACGGTGGCCCCCGCGACGGCGAGGTCCCGGGCGGCCACGCGCATCATCCGGTTGACCGCCGCGGCGTCGTGGGTCGGGCTCTCGCATTCGACCCAGGGGCGCAGGGTCGCGAGGATCTCGCGCGGGTCGAAGGTGAGGTCCGGTCTCATCGGGCGGTCTCCTCGGCGAAGGGATCGGCGACCCGCGGCCAATAGGGGCCGGACCGCTTGGTGTAGGGAATGGCGCCATAGTCGGGCGGGACGGCCCCGGGGGCCGCGACGTAGCGGATCTCGCTCGCGATGGGCGCGAAGGCGGCATAGAAATGCTGCATCGACTTCACCACGACGATCCGCTTGTCGGCGAGGCTGAGCCCCAATCCGGTGAACGCGTCCGGCGCGAAGGCCTGCTGGCGCTTGTGGGTCAGGACCACATGGATCCCCTCCGCCTCCACCCAGGCGGCAGGGCCGAGATGCGCCCGGCCGCCGCTGAGACCGGTCTGGCTGTGGTCGTTCGAGAGGCCCCGCACGGTGACGCGCAGGTCCACCGGGTCCCCCGAGGTCACCCCGCACTTGCCGCCGATCCGGAGCGTGAACGACGCTCCGAGCCCGGCCTCATGGCAGATGCCGACGGCGCCCGGATCCCAGATCAGGCCGAGCGCCACGTCTCGCACGCCGCGCGCGGCGAGGCGGGCCAGGATCGCGGTGTTGTCCGAGGGCGCGCCCGCGCCGGCATTGTCGGCGAAGTCGGCGAGCACCATCGGACGCGGGTCGTCGGAGGCGAGGCCTGCGTCGATGGCCTCGTCGATCGTGTCGCAATGGCTCGCCGCCTCCTCCCGCATCGCCCAGACGGCGGCGGCGAGTTCGTCGGCGAGCGCCTGCGCCTTGCCGGCATCGCCGTCGGCGACGACGAGGATCTTGGCGCCGACATCCGCCACGTCGCCCCAAGGGAAGCCGTGGCCGAAGGAGACCGACAGGATGCGGTCGCGCCCCTCCAGCGCCTCCATCCGGCGCACGAAGCCGGCGACCGGCTCGCGGCTGGTGCGCCACATGTTGACGATCCGGCAATCGGCATAGGCCATGACCGGCCGGATGTCCTTTGACGCTGTCCGGGCCACAAGGGGATAGAGGTCGCGGGCGCGGTCGACGATGTCGGTGTGCGGATATTCCTTGTAGATCACGATGACGTCGGCGCTCTCCCGCATCGTCTCGGTGAGGTGGCAGTGGAGATCGAGTTCGACGCCGATCGTGGCCTCCGGCCCGACGATCGCGCGGACCCGCTCCAGGGTATCGCCCTCGCAATCGTCATAGCCCTCGGCCACCATTGCGCCGTGCATGAACAGCAGCACCGCGTCCACCGGCATCGCGGCCTTCAGGTCGTCCAGCAGGGCGTCGCGCAGCTCCTCGTAGACCGCCCGCAGGGTGATCCCGCCGGGTTGCGCGAAGGTCGAGAGGCTCTCGACCACCGCATGCCCGTCCGCCTCGGCCAGCGCGCGCCAGGCCTTGAGGCCGATATTGCTGAGGCTCGGCGGGTTCCGGCTGCCGTCCCGGCGCGCGAAGTCGGCCAGGAAGGCGGCCCGCCCCGTCGGCAACGGGGCGAAGGTGTTGGTCTCGGTGGCGAGGCCTGCGATGAAGATCTTCAAGGTCCTGTCCCCATCCATCCCGGCCGCCCGGTCAGGCGGGGCTCGGGGTCAGCGTGATGACCGTTTCAGTGGCCGCGTCCACGGCCTCCCGGCCATAGAGCATCGGCACGTAGTCCTGGCGACCCCAGGCCGGGGCCAGATCGGCATAGTGCGGCCTTCCCGGGTCCCCCGACTGACCCGGGACGTTGATGAAGACCGACCGGTCCCAGTCGCCGACGTCGACGACCATGCGGAACGAGGCGCCGTGTGTGAGCCGGAACGTGTCGGTCCGATACTCCGCGTGCATGACCGATGCCGCGGCGCCGCCCACGGGCAGCGGACCCACGTCCCACCCGGAATCGGGCCTGAGCGCCGTGAGGGGATGGACGAACAGAGCGTGGTGCAGGCGGCCCCAGGACCAGCCCGAGGGGTCGGCGCCCATCCGCTCCCGGCAGGTGCGGCAGGCGTCGCCGAGGCATTTCGTCAGTAGCGCCGCGCGCGCCGCCGG
>NZ_JBFUGA010000131.1:0-14672 GCF_056403155.1 Methylobacterium sp. P3_A11 | reverse complement strand
GCCTGAAGGTCGGCTGGGCGTTCGCGTGGCGCACGCTGATCGCCGCCGAGCTGGTCTTCGGGGTGTCGTCCGGGGCGGGCGGGCTGGGCTGGTTCATCTTCGAGAACAAGAACATGCTCGACATCCCGAACGTGTTCGCCGGGCTGCTGACCGTGATCCTGATCGGCCTCGTCGTCGAGAACCTGATCTTCCAGACCATCGAGCGCCGCACCGTCCAGCGCTGGGGCATGCAGGCCTGAGGACAGGCCCGCCGGCGGATCATCCGGCGCAAGCGTCCCGCGATCCGCCCGTCCGGATCCTGCGGCCCGCATCGTGAACCGTCTGATGCGCGTCGTCCCGGACGGGACGGCGACCGAGGATCGCGCCCAGCGGACGCGACCCACCCCCGTGACCTGCCTCGGGTCATGTATATGACATATGAGTGTTGACAGCGCACGCGCGGGGCGTATCGTTCGATCAGACGCCGGCGGACTCGCGAGAGCCAAGATCGGCGCGAAAACAGGTGAGGAACGCCATGACGGCACGGGGCATCATCCGGCTCGTCGGGACGGTCGCGGCCCTCTGTGGGGCGCTCGGCGCGGCGCGCGCCGAGGTTTCGACCGTGCGGCTCGCGAAGCAATTCGGAATCTCCTACCTGCCCCTGACCGTGATGGAGGAGGAGGGCCTGCTGGAGAAGCAGGCCAAGGCGCGCGGCCTCGACGTCAAGGCCGAGTGGCTGCGCTTCACCGGCGGCTCGGGGATGAACGAGGCCCTACTCTCCGGCAACCTCGATTTCGCCTCCGGCGGCGTCGGCCCCTTCCTGACGATCTGGGGCCGGACGCAGGGCAACATCAAGGTCAAGGGCGTGGCGGCGCTGAACGCGATGCCGCTCTGGCTGGTGACCACCAATCCCGCGGTCAAGTCGATCACGGATTTCGGGCCGCAGGACAAGATCGCCCTGCCGACCGCCAAGACCTCGATCCAGGCGATCACCCTGCAGATGGCCGCCGAGAAGGCCTTCGGACCCGGCCAGCAGGCCAAGCTCGATCCGCTCACCGTCTCGATGGGACACCCGGACGCGCAGACCGCCCTGATGGGCGGCCGCTCGGAGATCACCGCGCATTTCGGCTCCCCGCCCTTCCAGGAGATGGAGCTGAAGGACCCGCGGGCGCACAAGGTGCTCGACAGCTACGACGTCATGGGCGGTCCCCACACCTTCAACCTCGTCTGGGCCTCCTCGCGCTTCGTCACGGCCAATCCCAAGGTCACCGCGTCCTTCCTGGCGGCGCTCGAAGACAGCCTGAAGCTGATCCGGGACGATCCGGCGAAGGCCGCGGCCCTCTGGATCAAGGCGGAAGGCGCGAAGATCTCGCCGGCGGAGGCGGAAGCCCTCATCCGCGCACCGCAGAACACCTGGACCACCAAGCCCGAGCGCATGACCGCCTATCTCGCCTACATGAACCGCGCCGGCCTGGTCTCCGCTACGGCCGCCAGCGACAGCGAGCTGTTCTTCCCCCCGCCGGCGGCGGGCGATGCCCCGAAGGAGGCCACGCGGTGACGGTCCCCGTCGGTCACGCCGCCGTCGGGCCGAGCGCGACCGAGGCGCTGCGGGTGCGCGTCCGGCGGGGCGACGCGGTCGCGGACTACGTGGTGCCGCGCCGGGCCAACCAGACGGTGCTCGACGTCGTCACCGAGATCCAGCGCGACCAGGACCCGACGCTCGCCTACCGCTTCGCCTGCCGGGTCGGCATGTGCGGCTCCTGCGGCATGACGGTGAACGGGCGCCCGCGCTGGACCTGCCGCACCCGGGTCGCCGCGGTCGCGCCGGACGGGATGCTGACCCTGGAGCCCCTGCGCAACCTGCCGGTGGTCAAGGACCTCGCGGTCGACATGGAGCCCTTCTTCGAGAAGTGGCGCCGCGCCCACGGCTATTTCGAGCCGGGCGAGAACCCGCCCGACGACTTCGCGACGGTCGCGCCGGACTCGCCCGCGCGCCAGGAGGTCGATGCCGGCATCGAGTGCATCAATTGCGGCGTCTGCTACGCGGCCTGCGACGTCGTCAGCTGGAATCCCGACTACCTCGGGCCCGCGGCCCTCAACCGGGCCTGGACGCTCGTCAACGACGTGCGCGACCAGGATCGCGACGGGCGGCTCGCCGCGGTGGCGGGCGATGCCGGCTGCCATTCCTGCCACAGCCACATGAGCTGCACCGAGCATTGCCCGAAGGGCCTGAGCCCGACCTTCTCGATCGCGGGCCTGAAGCGCGAGACCGGCAAGGCGGCGCTCCGCCGGTTCTGGAGGCGCGGATGAGCCCGCTCCTGTACCTCGCCCAGCGCGGCACGGCGGCGATCCTCGCGGTCACGGTCGCGGTCCATCTCGGCACGATCCTGTACGCGGTGCGCGGCGGGCTCACGGCCGGCGAGATCCTGGGCCGGACGCAGGGCAATCTGGCCTTCCTGCTGTTCTACGCGGTCTTCGTGCTGGCCGCCGCGATCCACGCCCCGATCGGCCTGCGCAGCATCCTGCGCGAGTGGACCGGCTGGCGCGGCCGCTCTCTCGATCTCGCGATGATCGCCCTGTCGGCGCTGCTCGCCGGGCTGGGTCTGCGGGCGGCGCTGGCGGTGTACTGGGCATGAGGGCTTCCACGACGCCTCCCCTGCGGACCGGCCTGACCCGCGCGTCCCTGCGCCGCCCCGGCTTCGCCGCCGCGCTGATCCACCGCCTCTCGGGGATCGCCCTGGCGCTGTTCCTGCCTATGCACTTCATCGCGCTCGGCACCGCGCTCCGGGGCGCCGACCGGCTCGAGAGCTTCCTCGGCCTCACCCAGAACGGCTTCGTCCGCACCGCCGAGTGGGGCCTCGTCTGTGCGCTCGCCGTCCACATGGCGCTGGGGCTGCGGGTGCTCGCCATCGAGTGGCTGCGCTACCGCGAGCGCACCGCCCTCGTCGTCTCCGGCTGCCTCGCGACCGCCTTCGCGGTCGGCCTCCTGTTCCTCCTCAGCGGGGCCTGACCCCCGCCCCGCGCCCATCGCCCCCGCCACCGGAGACCCGCCATGGATCTCGACATCCGCGAATTCGAGGAGGTCTGCCGCGACCTCTACGTCCGCGCCCTGAAGATCCTGCCGCCCGACATCAAGGCGGGCTTCGCCGACCTGCAGCGCACCGAGACCAGCGCCACGGGCCGGGCCATCCTCGACACGATGGTGGAGAACGTCGCGGTCGCGGAGCGCACGAAGAACATCCTCTGCCAGGATACCGGCATCCCGATCTACAACGTCGTGATCGGCGCCGACGTGCGCTTCGACGGCGCCGCGCTCAAGGCCGCGATCCGGCGCGGCTGCGAGCGGGCCACGAAGGAGTTCTCCCTACGCTCCTCGGTGGTCCATCCGATCACCCGCAAGAACGAGCAGACCTCCTGCGGCATCCGGGTGCCGATCATCCACGTCGACTTCGACGACCGGCCCGAGACCGTGGCGGTCGAGATGATCCCGAAGGGCTCGGGTTCCGAGAACGGCTCCTTCCTGCAGATGCTGCTGCCCTCGGACGGGATCGGCGCGGCCAAGCGCTTCGTCATCGACCGGGTGATCGAACTGGGCGGCCGGGTCTGCCCGCCGACCATCGTGGGCGTCGGGCTCGGCGGCACCTCGGACCTGTGCATGCACCTCGCCAAGGTGGCGGCGACCCGGCCGCTGCGCTCGGTCTGCGCCGATCCCGAAGGTGCCCGGATCGAGGCCGAGCTGTCGCGGGCGGTGAACGAGCTCGGCATCGGCCCGCAGGGGCTCGGGGGCCGGTCGACGAGCTTCGCTGTCCATGTCGAACTCGCCGCGACCCACATCACCCAGAACCCGGTCGCCGTGAACATCCAGTGCCACTCGGCCCGCCGCGCCCGCGCGACGTTCACGCCCGGCGGCATCGCGTTCGATTGAGGAGCAGACCGTGGCCCACCACGTCCTCGACATGCCGGCCGGCGAGGCCGAGATCCGGGCGCTCCGGATCGGCGACACCGTCACCCTGCGGCGCTGGCTGTTCGGCATCCGCGACGCGACCCTGATCCACATGTTCGACCGGGACCGCCGCACCCGGCTCGACCTCGACGGCCACGCGGTGATCCACACCGCGCCGAACGTGCACCGCGTCCCGGTCTCCAACGAGGCGCCGGTCGGCTTCGCGCCGTTCTGCATCGGCACCACCACGTCGATGCGCATGGAGCGCTTCACCGACGCCCTGATGGAGCGGGAGGGCGTGCGCCTCATCGTCGGCAAGGGCGGCATGGGGCCGGCGACCCTCGACGCCTTCGCGCGGCGCGGCGGCGCCTACCTGGCGATCGTCGGCGGCGCGGCGGCCCTGGAGACCACCTGGATCGAGACGATCGTGGACGTCGATCTCGACGATCTCCACCCCGAGAGCCTGTGGCAGTTCGCGATCCGCGATTTCGGGCCGCTGCTGGTCGGCATGGATTCGCACGGCGGCTCGCTCTTCGCCGACGTGCAGCGCGACGTGGCCGCCCGGCGCGACGCGGTGCTGGCTTCCCTGGAGGAGGCCCGATGAGCCTCGAACAGGTCGAGACCGACATCCTGATCCTCGGCTCCGGCGGGGCCGGGCTGTTCGCCGCGCTCCACGCCAAGAAGGTCGCGCCCGACCTCGACGTCACCGTCGCGGTGAAGGGTCTGCTGGGGAAGTGCGGCTGCACCCGCATGGTCCAGGGCGGCTACAACGTCGCGCTGGCGCCGGGCGACTCGGTCGAGCGGCACTTCATGGACACGATCGAGGGCGGCAAGTGGCTGAACGACCAGGCGCTCGCCTGGACGCTCGTCACCGAGGCGCAGGTGCGGATCCGCGAGCTGGAGACCGAGCTCGGCTGCTTCTTCGACCGCAACCCGGACGGGAGCGTCCACCAGAAGGCGTTCGCCGGCCAGACCTTCGACCGGACGGTGCACAAGGGCGACCTCACCGGCATCGAGATCATCAACCGCCTGTCCGAGCAGGTCTGGCGGCGGGACGTGCACCGCCTGGAGGATCACCGCGCCCTGGAGCTGATCCCGGCCCGGGACGGGTCGGGGCTGGCGGGCGTGCTGATGCTCGACATGCGCACCGGCGTGCCGAAGCTGGTGCGGGCCAAGGCCGTGCTGCTCGCCACCGGCGGCGGGCCGACCATGTACAAGTACCACACGCCGTCCGGCGACAAGTCCTGCGACGGGCTCGCCATGGCGTTGCGCGCCGGGCTGCCCTTGCGCGACATGGAGATGGTGCAGTTCCACCCGACCGGCCTGCTCGCCGGCGCCGGCACCCGCATGACCGGGACGGTGCTGGAGGAGGGCCTGCGCGGGGCCGGCGGCTGGCTCCTCGATTCCACCGGCCAGCGCTTCATGGAGGCCTACGATCCGCGGGCCGAGCGCGCGACCCGGGACGTGGTCAGCCGCTCGATCATGCGGCGGCTGCGCGAGGGGTTCGGCACGCCGAGCGGGGGCGTCCACATCCAGATGAGCCATCTCGGCCCCGAGGACGTGCGCCGCCGGTTCAAGGGCATGGTCGAGCGCTGCGCCGATTGCGGCTTCGACCTCGCGGGCGGCCTCGTCGAGGTCATCCCTACGGCCCATTACATGATGGGCGGCCTCCAGTTCGCGGTCGACTGCACCACCGCGCTGCCGCGCCTCTACGCGGCCGGCGAGGATACCGGCGGCGTCCACGGGGCGAACCGGCTGGGCGGCAACGGCGTGGCGAATTCCACGGTGTTCGGGGGCTTGGCCGGCCAGTCCATGGCCCGGGCCGTCCGGCGCGAGGGCCGCCTCGCCGAGCCCGACCCCGCCGCCATCGCGGCGGGCCTCGCCCGCGCCTACGGCCCGCTCGGCCGGCCGGCGGGGTCGCTGCCCGAGATCCGCGAGGCGCTCTACGAGACGATGTGGGCCGATGTCGGCATCCTGCGGGACGCGGCCGGCCTGACCCGGGCGCTCGCCACCCTCGACGGCCTCTCCGACGCGGTCGCCCGGGCCGGCGCGCCGGACGGCGACCGCCGCTACGCGCTGACCTGGATGGACCGGCTGAACCTCGAGAACCTCGTCCTGGTCTCGCAGGCCGTCGCCCGGGCGGCGCTCGCCCGCACCGACAGCCGCGGCGCCCATTTCCGCGAGGATTTCCCGGAGGCCTCGGATCTCGCGACCTCCCACTACACCGTGGTGCGTCAGCGCGGCGGGGCGCTCGACGTTGCGATGGAGCCCGTGCACTTCACCCATGTGCGGCCGGGGGGCTCTCTCCTCGACGCGGCCGCCTGAGGGGACTTGAGCCATGCAGACCCTGCGCGGCGCCGACATCGTGGCCCGGACCCTGGAGGCGCTCGGCGTCACCCGGATCTTCACCCTGTCGGGCAACCACATCATGCCGGTCTTCGACGCCCTGCTGGAGACCGGGATCAGCCTCGTCCATACCCGCCAGGAGGCGGCCTGCGTCCACATGGCCGACGCCTGGGGCCGGCTGACCGGCGAGGTCGGCGTCGCGCTGGTCACCGGCGGGCAGGGCCACACCAACGGCGCGGCGGCGCTCACCACGGCGCTCGCCGCGGACTCGCCCGTTCTGCTGCTCTCCGGCCATGCCGGCCTGTCCGAACTCGGGCGCGGCGCCTTCCAGGAGCTGGCCCAGGCCGACATCGCCCGGCCGATGACCAAGGCCGCCTGGACCGCCGGCTCGGTCGCCGCCCTCGGGCCGGACCTGGCCCGGGCCTTCCGGATCGCCCGCGAGGGGCGGCCCGGCCCGGTCCATCTCAGCCTGCCGGTCGACCTGCTGGACAGGGCCGTCCCCGCCGCCTCGGTGCGGATCCCGGACCGGGCCGCGGCCGCCATCCGGACCGCCGAGCCGACGCCGGATCTCGTGGCCGACCTGCGCGCCGCCCTCACCGGGGCTGAGCGGCCCCTCGTCGCCTGCGGCCCGGCCCTGTGCGACGCCTCCGGCCGGGCCGCCCTAGCGGCGCTGGAGGAAGCCCTCGGCCTGCCGGTCGTCGGCATGGAGAGCCCGCGCGGGATCAACGACCCGGCGCTCGGCGCCTTCGCGGAAATCCTGGCGCGGGCCGACCTCCTCGTGCTCCTGGGCAAGCCCCTCGACTTCACCCTGCGCTTCGGCGCCGCCCCCGCCCTTGCGCCCGACTGCCGCTTCGCCATCGTCGATTCCGATCCGCCGCTCCTCGCCCGCGCTCCGGCGGACCGCCTCGCGGTCTCGGGGCTCGCCGATCCGCGGCCGGTGCTGGCGGCGCTGACGGCCCAAGGCGGCCCGCGCCGCTGGGACGCGTGGCACCGGGAAGCGCGGGCCGCCCTCGCCTACCGGCCGCCCGGCTGGGCGGATCTGCGCGGGACGGGGCAGCGCCTGCACCCGGTGGAGCTGTGCCGTGCGGTCGACGGATTCCTCGACCGCCACCCGGACGGCACGCTGATCTGCGACGGCGGGGAGATCGGCCAGTGGCCGCAGGCCCTGGTCCGCGCCGGGCGCCGGCTGATCAACGGCGTCTCGGGCACGATCGGCGCGTCGATCCCCTTCGCGATCGCCGCCGCCCTGGAGCGCCCCGGCGCCCCCGTGGTCGCGGTGCTGGGCGACGGCACCTTCGGCTTCCACATGGCCGAGTTCGACACGGCCGTGCGCTATCGAATCCCGTTCATCGCGGTGGTGGGCAACGACGCGCGCTGGAACGCCGAGCACCAGATCCAGCTGCGCAGCTACGGTCCGGAGCGGACGCGCCACTGCGACCTGCTCCCGACCCGCTACGACGCGGTCGTCCAGGCGCTCGGCGGCTTCGGGGCGCTGGTGACCGAGGCCGCCGACCTCCCGGCGGCGCTGGAGGCGGCCCATGCCAGCGGCCTGCCGGCCTGCGTCAACGTGATGATCGAGAGCGTGCCGGCGCCGGCGATCCGCCGCTCCGGCTGAGGAGAGCGGTCTCAGGGCACGGAATGGCCGTGGCGCCGTCTCTGCCGAACGGGGCGCGGGGTCCCCTCTCCCGTGCGGGAGAGGGGGCAGGTCGCGTCCACCAAGCGCGTCGGCGCGACGGTCGGGCACCGTCGATTGAGGGAGGGGAAACATGCGCAGACGCGACCTTCTGGCGGGCGGTGCCGCGCTCGCGATGAGCCCCCGTCCAGCCTGGGCGGAGGTCGGCGCGGTGGCGATCGCCCGCCAGCCGAGCCTCGGCCACCTGCCGCTGATGCTCATGGAGGAGCAGGGCCTGCTGCAGAAGGCGGCGGCCGCCCGCGGCGTGGCGGGGCTCCAGGCCCGCTACCTCACCCTCGCGGGCGGGGCCGCGATGAACGACGCCCTGCTCTCCGGGCAGATCCAGTTCGCGGCCGGCGGCGTGCCGCCCCTCGTGCTGCTCTGGTCGAAGACCGAGGGCACCGCCATGGCGGTGAAGGGCGTGGCGGCGATGAACAGCATGCCGCTCCTGATGAATACCAGCAACCCGAAGGTGCGCACGCTCGCGGACTTCACCGACCGGGACAAGATCGCGCTCCCCGCCGTCAAGGTCTCGGTCCAGGCGATGTTCCTGCAGATGGCCGCCGAGAAGGAGTTCGGCGCGGCCCGCCGCAACGACCTCGACCGGCTCACCGTCACCCTCTCCCACCCTGACGGGATGACGGCCCTCCTCGGGGGCACCGAGGTGACGGCACATTTCACCGCCGCGCCGATCCAGGAGCTGGAACTGCGCCGGCCCGGCATCCACACGGTGCTGAACAGCTTCGACGTGCTGGGCGAACCCTCGACCTTCAACGTGGTCTGGGCCTCCGGGGCCTTCGCGGCGGCCAACCCGCAGGTCTTCGGGGCCTTCGGGGCCGCCCTGGACGAGGCGCTCGCCGCGATCGAGGCCGACAGGGCGGAGGCGGCCCGCGCCTACGTGCGCCTCGCCCGCGACGGGAGCGATATCGGCCTCATCACCGAGATCCTGAACGACCCGCAGGTGTCCTTCACGGCGACCCCCCGGGCGGTCGGCAAGGTCGCGGACTTCATGGCCCGCACCGGCACGATCCGGCGCCGGCCGGAGAGCTGGAAGGATCTGTTCTTCCCGGCCGTTCACGACAAGGCGGGCAGCTGACGCCCCGCCGGCCGCGCTCAGCTCTGCAGCAGGCCGGGCAGCGCCAGGGCCGTCGTGGTCAGGCCGATCGCGGCGAGCAGGGCGAGGACGAGCGTGCGGAAGCGGCGCTGGTCGATCCGGGCGAACAGCGAGAGGCCGGCGAGCACGCTCACCAGCACCACCGGCAGCGCCAGGGCGAGATCGCCGAGGAGCTCGGGCGGCAGCGGATCGAGGTAGACGAGGATCGTCAGAGCCCAGACCTGCATCACCAGGGTGAAGGATTGGTAGACCGCCCGCTGGGTGCGGGGCTCCCAGCCGCGCACGAGGCTCCAGGCGGTCGGCAGGGCGCCGGACAGGCCGGCGATGCCGCCCAGCACGCCGCCGAGGAAGCCGATGGCGCCGTCGCTCCAGCGGTTGCCGAATCCCACCCGGTAATCGGCGCGCAGCAGCGCGACGCCGCCGCTGTAGAGGATCAAGAAGAGACCGATCGCGACCTTCACGAAGCGCGGATCGAGGTCGTGCAGCAGATGGATCCCGATCGGCGCGCCGACGAGGCCCGGCAGGATCATCGCGAAGGCGGTGCCGCGCGGCGGCCAGGTCCGCAGGCGCAGGATCGAGATCGCCTGCGAGAGGATGCTGCAGACGAGGACCAGGGCGGTCGCCTCGACGGGCGTGCGGATCGACAGCAGGGTGCCCGAGGCGATCAGCGCGAAGGCGAAGCCCGTGAGGCCCGAGATCAGGCCGGCGCAGCCGACGCAGAGGATGAGGAGGAGCGTCTCCGTCATCGGGGGCGCCCGACCCGGCCTGTGCCAGACGCGTACGCGACCGCCATCCTCGTCCTCCCGGTCCCCGTCCCGCCGGGGCGGGTTCTGTTTGGAATGTATCTTATATAAGACTCGGCGGCCGGGGCAAGGCATCGGACAATGCGCCGGGTGAGGCGCGCGATTTCCGAGGAGCGGTCCGAACGAACGTTCGCGGGTCGCATCGGTCCCTGCGTCAGGGCGGGCAGCCGGGACATGCCGCGCCTTCCGAGGCTGTCCGATTCATTCCTCGTGGGACGCGATACCGCTGCAGAGCTCGGCGCGGGTCCCCTCTCCCGTGCGGGAGAGGGACAGGGTGGGGGATCATGCCTCTCCGCAACAGGCTCTCCAGGCAAGAGGCTCTTCAGACAAAAGGCTCTCCGGGCCGCCCGGCGCGGGCGCACTTAATCCCGACTCGTCTCGTCCCTCACCCCAACCCTCTCCCGCGCTGTAGAGGGCGCGCGTCGCGCCGCGCAGGACCGGACGCCCCCACCCCCGAACCAACGAAATCACCCGCACCCCTCAATCGGCCGTTGACGTCCGCCATCTCATGGGTCTTATATAAGACTAGTCGCCGCTAAGAAGCCGACGACGCAGATCAGGAGGACCGCATGAGCAGCCACGCCGCGTCCGGCGAGGGGCACCGCAAGCCGCATCTTCTCGCCCATTCCCCCCAGGACAACGTCGCCGTCGCGGTGATCGAGGGCCTGAGCGCGAACACCGACGCCTTCGGGGTGATCACCGAGAACGACAGCACCTTCGAGGTCGCCGTCCGCCACGACATCCCGATCGGCCACAAGGTCGCGCTCACCGATCTGAAGGTGGGCGATACGGCCATCAAGTACGGCCAGGACATCGGCAAGGTCATCAAGGACGTCGCCAAGGGCGAGCACGTCCACGTCCACAACGTCAAGACGAAGCGCTGGTGAGGTGACGATGTTCAAGGAAGCTGCTCAGCTCGAACACGAGATCGCCACCCCCTTCGTCGGCGGTGCGCCCGATCAGTTCGCCACCCAGGCGCTCGCGACCAAGCGCGCCTCGCAGAACTACGAGGCCGCCACCTTCATGGGCTGGCGCCGGGAGAACGGCCGGGTCGGCGTGCGCAACCACGTCGTGCTCCTGCCGCTGGACGATCTGTCCAACGCCGCCTGCGAGGCGGTCGCCAACAACGTGAAGGGCACGATGGCGCTGCCCCACGCCTACGGGCGCCTCCAGTTCGGCGAGGATCTGGACCTCCACTTCCGCACCCTGATCGGCATCGGCTCGAACCCGAACGTCGCCGCCGTCGTGGTGATCGGCATCGAGGACCAGTGGACCAACCGCGTGGTCGAGGGCATCGCCAAGACCGGCAAGCCCGTCATTGGCTTCGGCATCGAGGGTCACGGCGACATCGCGATCGTCGCCAAGGCGAGCTACCAGGCCAAGCGCTTCGTGCAGTGGGCCACCGAGCTCCAGCGCGAGGAATGCCCGATCGCCGACCTCTGGGTCTCGACCAAGTGCGGCGAATCCGACACCACCACCGGCCTCGCCTCCTGCCCCACCGTCGGCAACATGTACGACAAGCTGATCCCGCACGGGATCTACGGCGTGTTCGGCGAGACCTCGGAGATCACCGGCGCCGAGCACCTCTGTCGCGAGCGGGCGATCAGCCCGGACATCGCCGACAAGTGGTACACCATGTGGAAAGCCTACCAGGACGACGTGATCGAGGCCCACAAGACCGACGATCTGTCCGACTCGCAGCCGACCAAGGGCAACATCGTGGGCGGTCTCACCACGATCGAGGAGAAGGCGCTCGGCAACCTCGAGAAGATCGGCCACGAGTGCCGGTTCATCGACGCGCTGCAGCCGGCGGAGGCCCCCGCCAAGGGACCCGGCCTCTACTTCATGGACACGTCCTCGGCGGCGGCCGAGTGCGTGACCCTGATGGCGGCGGCCGGCTACGTGGTCCACACCTTCCCGACCGGCCAGGGCAACGTGATCGGCAACCCGATCGTCCCGGTGATCAAGATCACCGGCAATCCCCGCACCGTGCGCACCATGGGCGAGCATATCGACGTCGACGTCTCGGGCGTGCTCAGCCGCGAGATGACCATCCCGCAGGCCGGCGACGCGCTCATCGACATGGTGGTGCGCACCGCCAACGGCCGGCTCACGGCGGCCGAGTCCCTCGGCCACCGGGAATTCGTGATGACGAAGCTCTACCGCAGCGCCTGACGCACAAGTCCCGCGCCCGCGGACCGCGATCCGGTCCGCGGGCGCAGCCCCGACGCCACGGGGTCAGGACCACGAGGGAGCGCACGACCGCAGGGGCAACCGCGGCGGCCTCCGTCCCGTCATTCTGGAGGAACGCATGAGGCTGCTTCGGTCGATCTACGGCCAGGTCCTGCTCGGCATCGCGCTGGGCATCGCGGTCGGGGTGTTGGCCCCCGATTTCGCCGTGGGCTGCAAGATCCTCGGCGACATGTTCATCAACCTGATCAAGATGATCGTCGCCCCCGTCATCTTCTGCACGGTCGTGGTCGGCATCGCGCATGTCGGCGACATGAAGACCGTCGGCCGGATGGGCCTGAAGACCATCCTGTACTTCGAGGTCGCCACGACGGTGGCGCTCGCCGCGGGCCTCCTGTTCGTCAACCTGCTGCGGCCGGGCGACGGTGTGAACGCCACCGTCGACAGCCTCGACGCCAAGCTGGTCGCCGGCATCGCCGGCAAGGCCCACGCGCAGTCGCCGATGGAGATCATCGCCAACATCATCCCGCACAGCGCGGTCGACGCCTTCGCCAAGGGCGACCTGATCCAGGTGATGTTCTTCTCGGTGCTCGTCGGCATGGGTCTGGCGATGCTGGGCCGGCGCGGCGAGTTCCCGCTCAAGGTGGTCCACGCCTTCGGCGACGTGCTGATGAAGGTCGTCGGCCTGATCATGCACTTCGCGCCGATCGGCGCCTTCGGCGCGATGGCCTTCACCATCGGCAAGTTCGGGCTCGGCATCCTCGCCCAGTACGGGATGCTGATCGTCTCGCTCTACCTGACCTTCATCGTGTTCATCGCGGTCTTCCTCGGCGGCGTGATGCGCTTCTACGTCGGCCTGAGCCTGTGGAAGCTGTTCCGCTACAGCCGCGAGGAGCTGTTCATCCTGCTCGGAACCACGAGCACGGAATCGGTGCTGCCGCGGATCATGGCCAAGCTCAACGGGCTCGGGGTCGACAAGAGCGTCACCGGCCTCGTGATGCCGGCCGGCCTGTCGTTCAACATGGACGGCTCGTGCATCTACCTGACCATGGCGATCGGCTTCATCGCCCAGGCCCTCAACATCCCGCTGACCTGGGAGCAGGAACTCGGCATCCTGGCCATCGCGCTGGTGACCTCGAAGGGCGTCGCGGGCGTGGCGGGTGCCATCCTGTTCGTGCTCGCCGCGACGCTCCAGGCCTCGCAGCTCCTGCCGGTGGCGGGCATCGCCCTGATCATCGGGGTAGACCGCATCCTGAACGAGCTGCGCTGCGTGACCAACGCGATCGGCAACATGGTGGCGACCCTCGTGATCGCCCGCTGGGAGGGCAAGATCGACCTCGCCCATGCCCGCGCGGTGCTCGACGGCCGCATCACCCCGGACTTCGACCTCCTCGACGACGAGGACGCGGTGGCGGATGCGATCCCCGCCCGCGAGCCGGCGGCCGCCTTCCGTCGCCCCCTCCCCGCTGCCGTGCCGGCGACCTGAGAAGGACCCTCCATGCCCAAGGTCATCATCAGCGAGTTCATGGACGAGGCGGCGATCGCGGCCGAGCTCGCCGGCTTCGACGTGGTGTACGATCCCGGCCTCGTCGACCGGCCCAACGATCTCGCCGCGGCGGTTGCGGAGGCCGACGCCCTGATCGTGCGCAACCGGACTCAGGTGCGCGGCGCCCTGCTCGCCGCCGCCCGCGACCTCAAGGTGGTGGGCCGCCTCGGCGTCGGCCTCGACAACATCGATGGGCCGGCCTGCCGGGACCGGGGCATCGCGGTCTATCCGGCGACGGGCGCCAACGACGTCGCGGTCGCCGAGTACGTGGTCGCCACCGCGATGCTGCTCCTGCGCGGCGCCTACGGGGCGACGGCCCGCGTCGCGGCCGGCATGTGGCCGCGCAACGCCCTGATGGGCCGCGAGATTTCCGGCAAGCGCCTCGGCCTCGTGGGCTTCGGCGCCATCGCCCGCGAGACCGCCCAGAGGGCTGCGGCCCTCGGCATGGCGATCGCCGCCCACGACCCCTTCGTCGCCGCGGACGACCCGGCCTGGAACCCGGCCTCCGGTCCCGTGCGGCCCCTGGCACTCGATGCCCTGATCGCCGGGAGCGACGTGCTCTCGCTGCACGTGCCCCTCACCGATCGGACCCGCGGCCTGATCGACGCGGCGGCGCTGGCCCGAATGCCCAAGGGTGCGATCCTGATCAATGCGGCCCGGGGCGGCGTGGTGGACGAGGCCGCCGTGGCCGAATCCCTGCGCGCCGGCCATCTCGGCGGCGCGGCGCTGGACGTGTTCGACCGGGAGCCCCTGGACACGTCGGCCGGCGCCGTGTTCGCGGACGTGCCCAACCTGATCCTGACCCCGCACATCGCCGGGGTGACGCAGGAATCGAACGTGCGCGTCTCCGCCGTCACCGCGGCGGCGGTGCGTCGCCACCTCACGGAGCGCTGAGCCGATGCCGAACCTCACACTGTCGGAGGCCGAGGCCCTGGCCGCCGAGGCCCTCGTCCGCTGCGGCACGGCCGAGGCCGCGGCGCGGAGCGTCGCCCGCGCCCTGGTCGGCGCCGAGGCGGACGGGCTCAAGGGCCACGGCCTGTCGCGGGTGGCGCCCTACGCGGCGCAGGTGGGCGCAGGTG
>NZ_JBFUGA010000130.1:0-14733 GCF_056403155.1 Methylobacterium sp. P3_A11 | reverse complement strand
GTGCGGCCGCATCCGGAGCCGGAGCGGGCGGTGCGCGCGACCGCGCTGCAGCGGCCCGGCCGCGTCCGCCGCGTCGCGGTGCTGGGAGCGATCAGCGCCACGAAGGGMGGCCTGTTTCTGCAGGCCCTGGCCACCGACGCGCAGGATCGGGATCTGCCGCTGAAATTCTCGATCGTGGGCTACTCCGACCCGGCGCTTGCCATCGGCCTCGAGGGCGTCGGCGTCACCCAGACCGGGCGGTATCACGGCGACCACGAGGCGCTGGACCTCGTCTGGCGGCTCTCGGCCGACATGGTGCTGCTGCCGGCGATCTGGCCGGAGACCTACTCGTACGCCCTGACCCTGGCGCTGCGCACCGGCCTGCCGGTGGCGGCCTTCGATCTCGGCGCCCCGGGCGAGCGGCTGCGGGCCTACGCCAACGGCCACCGGATGCCCTGCGCGCTGGCCACCGACCCGGCCGCCTTCAACGACCGGCTGCTCGCCCTCGACATCTCGGCCGGGGGCCGGCTCGCCGGACCCATCCGGGCTGCCGAATACGGGAACCTGATGCGCGACTATTACGGCCTGAACCCGGTGCCGGCCGGGACCGAAAGCCCCAGCGACGAGGACGCCGCATGATCTCCGTCAACGAGGACATGAAGCAGGCCATGCTTCAGCGCGGCATCTCGGTGCTGCACCCGGCGCCCTTCGGCCTGCCGGAGGATTGCACCTTCGAGCCACCCTGCAGCATCAAGTGGATGGGCGTCGATTACTGCCTCACCATGGGGGCGTTCTCGTACGCGGTGAGCGGCTACTATTTCGGCGCCGACATCGCCCGCTACTGCTCGATCGGCGAGAGCGTGCAGGTCGGCCGCGGCAGCCACCCGGTCCAGTGCGGCTCGACCTCGCCCCTGTTCTACACGCACCATTCGGCCGTGTTCGACCGCCTCGACCCGCGGGCGGAGGATTACGAGATCTGCGGCCCGTATCTCTGGCCCAAGCGCGTGCGCATCGGCAACGACGTCTATATCGGCCACGGCGCCTTCCTGATGCCCGACATCACGATCGGCGACGGGGCGGTCATCGGCGCCATGGCGGTGGTGACCAAGGACGTGCCGCCCTACGCGATCGTGGCCGGCAGCCCGGCACGGATCGTGAAAATGCGCTTTCCCGACACGCTGATCGAGCGCTATCTGAAGGTACAGTGGTGGCGCTACGCCTTTTGGGACCTGCGCCAGTGCTCGATCACCGATCCGGAACGCTTCCTCGACGCCGTCGAGGAGCGGATCGCCGGCGGCATGCAGGAATACAGGCCGGAGCTGATCCCGATCCAGTCGCTGATACCCGGCGCCTGAGACCCGGGGCGCGCCGYGGCCACCGACGCCGGCTCACCCCGCCAGCACCCGCGCCGCGGCATCCCCGAGCGCCCGCACCCCGAGGGCCAGGTCGGCGTCGGAGGTGTCCTCCGCCCAGTGGTGGCTGATGCCGCCGATCGAGGGCACGAACAGCATCGCGGCCGGCAGGATCCGGGCGACGTTCTGGGCGTCGTGGCCGGCGCCCGAGGGCATCACCTGCCAGTGGCCGGGGCAGAGGCTCTCGGCGGCCTCCGAGAGGGCGCGCATCAGGGTCGGGTCGCAGGGGGCGGGGACCGCCTTCGCCAGGGCCGTCAGCGTGGCGGTGCAGCGCTCGCGCCGGTTCGATTCCCGCACCAGGGCCTCCAGGCAGGCCTCCATCCGCTCCAGCACCGGGATCGCCACGTCGCGGAACTGGAAGAACACCTCGGCGCGGCCCGGGATGATGCTGAAGCCGCCGGGATCCAGGGTGATCCGCCCCGTGGTCCAGGTGCTGCGCGGGCCGCAGACCG
This sequence comes from Methylobacterium sp. P3_A11, assembly GCF_056403155.1. Taxonomy (NCBI): domain Bacteria; kingdom Pseudomonadati; phylum Pseudomonadota; class Alphaproteobacteria; order Hyphomicrobiales; family Methylobacteriaceae; genus Methylobacterium; species Methylobacterium sp. P3_A11. The sequence continues at coordinate 12,890 of NZ_JBFUGA010000130.1, read as the reverse complement.
TCGGAAACGCCCGGTCGATCGCCGCGAGCAGCCGCACGGCCGAGAGGCCCGCGTCGCGCCGCTCAGCCATGGTGGTGCCGCCGGCATGGTCTTGGTTGCCCTCGAACACGATCCGGAACTGCCAGATCGCCACGATGCCGCTCACCACGCCGAGGTGCAGGCCGGCGGATTCGAGCTGCGTGCCCTGCTCGATATGCATCTCCAGGAAGCCGCGGTAGCGGTCCGGATCGAGCCGCATGCGGGGCAGGCCGGCGAGGCCGGCGGTCGCGAGCGCCGCGCGCAGGGGCGTGCCGTCGGTGCGGTTGCGGGCTTCGTCGATCTCGGCCTCGGTCAGGTCGCCGATCGCCGAGCGGCTGCCCAGGAAGCCGCCGGAGAAATGCCCCTCCTCGTCCGCGAAGGCGACGACGTCGACGGGCAGCCCGGCCCGGGCCAGCGCCACCCCGGCCACGACGCCGAGCGCCCCGTCGAGCCAGCCCGCCTCGTTCTGGGTCTCGATATGGCTGCCGACCAGCAGGTGCGGGCCGGGGCCGCGGTGACGCCCCAGGACGTTGCCGACGCCGTCGATGGAGGCCTCCAGCCCGCATTCCTCGAGCCGGGCCATCAGCCAGCGGCGGGATTCCATGTCCGCGGCCGAGAAGGTCGGACGGTGGACGCCGGTTCGGAACCGGCCGATCTCGCGCAGGGCGTACAGGTCGGCCAGGAAGGCTTGGGTGTCGATCGCGGTCATGATGAGCCCGGATGGTGGAGGCGTGGACCCTGCAAGCCCCGTGCGGCGGCCTATTCCGCCGCCGCGGGTCTCCAGGCGCCGCCCTGCGCGCCCGCCATCCAGGCCGCGAGGTCGGCCCGCGCCCGGTCGGTCAGCGCGCGCTTCTTCAGGGCGGCCTTTTCCGGCCCGCGGAGGCGGCGGCCGGTCTCGTTGCGGGGCGCCTGCGCGAGGGGCGGGAACAGGCCGAAATTGACGTTCATCGGCTGGAACGAGCGCGGGGCGTTGGCCTCCCCGTCCGCCGCCGAAGGGTCGCTGGTGATATGGCCGCCGGTGATGTGGGCGATGAGCGCCCCGAGCGCCGTGCTCTGGGGCAAAGGGGCGAGGGGGCGACCGGCCGCCTCCGCGACGGCGAAGCGGCCGGCCATCAGCCCGACCGCGGCGCTCTCGACATAGCCCTCGCAGCCGGTGATCTGGCCTGCGAAGCGTAAGGCGGGACGGGCCTTCAGCCGAAGGGTGGCGTCCAGCAGACGCGGACTGTCGAGATAGGTGTTGCGATGCAGGCCGCCGAGGCGGGCGAACTCGGCCCGCTCCAGGCCGGGGATCGTGCGGAAGATCCGGACCTGCTCGGCATAGGTCAGCTTCGTCTGGAAGCCGACCATGTTGTAAAGGGTGCCCAGCGCGTTGTCCTGGCGCAGCTGGACGATCGCGCAGGCCTTGACCAGCGGGTCGCGCGGGTTGGTGAGGCCCACGGGCTTCATCGGGCCGTGCCGCAGGGTCTCGGGGCCGCGCTCGGCCATCACCTCGATGGGCAGGCAGCCGTCGAAGTACGGCGTGCCCTCCCACTGCTTGAACCCGATTTTTTCGCCCTGCACGAGGGCCGCGACGAAGGTGTCGTACTGCTCACGGGTCATCGGGCAGTTGAGGTAATCGGCCCCGGTCCCGCCCGGCCCGGGCTTGTCGTAGCGGGACTGGAACCACGCCACGTCCATGTCGATCGAGTCGCGGTGGACGATCGGCGCGATGGCGTCGAAGAAGGCGAGGGATTCGGCGCCGGTGAGCGCCCGGATCCCCTCGGCGAGGGCGGGCGCGGTGAGCGGGCCGGTGGCGACGATGCAGGCCCCCCAGTCCTCCGGCGGCAGCTCCTCGACCTCCCCGCGGACGAGGGTGACGTTGGGGTGCTGCTCCAGGGTCCGGGTCACCGCCGCGGAGAAGCCCTCCCGGTCGACCGCCAGCGCCCCGCCGGCCGGCACCTGATTGGCGTCGGCCGACCGCATGATCAGCGAGCTCAAGCTGCGCATCTCCTGGTGCAGCAGCCCGACGGCGTTGCCCTCCGGGTCGTCCGACCGGAAGGAGTTCGAGCAGACGAGTTCGGCGAGCCCGTCCGTCTGATGGGCCTCGGTGCCGCGCACCGGGCGCATCTCGTGGATGACCGCGCGATGCCCCGCTTCGGCCACCTGCCAGGCGGCCTCGGATCCGGCGAGGCCGCCGCCGACGATATGGATGGTCTGTGTCATGCCCGAAAATAGCGAAGGACCGCCGTCCGGATCAACGGGCCGACGGTCCTTCGCGATGTCGTCACGCGCGCCGGTATCAGAGGCGGGCGACGCCGCGGATCTCGCTGCGGTTGATGCCGAGATCGGCAAGGTCGCGGTCTGACAGGCGGGACAACTGGGAAACGGTGTCGCGGTACCGGAGATAGGCGCGGACGCGGCTCAGGACGCTACGGGCGGCGGACATGGTGTGCTGTGACCTCTGCTCGGGCAGACGATGGCGCTCCAATGCGCATCGCTGCCTCTTGTTGGTGCAACGCACATATAAGCCCGCCGCAGCGCAACAGGAGGCGCAAGGTCAAGCATCAGACCTGCGGAAATTGCATAACCGGCTTAGGAAACCGGCAAGGTTTCCGGATGGTCATTCTTTGTGCGCATGCGGCCCATCCGCAACACCGTGTGCGGACGCGCAGGGCGCCCCGCCAGTCGGCGGAACGCCGTGCCTCGTCGGGATCGCCGGGATCCGCGTCTCAGTAGAAGGGGCGGGGGCCGTAGAAGCCGTAGGGCCGATAGACCGGCCGCGGCCGGTAATAGCCACCGTAGCCCCCGTAATAGACCGGCCGTCTCCAGTACCCGTAGGGCCGGGGACCCCAGTTCGGCCGGCAGATGCCCCAGGGATTGGGATGGAAGCCGGGGCCGCAGCCCCCGGCCGCCTCGGCGGAACCGGCGAGCCCGAGGCCGCCGGCGATCGCGGCGGCCATCACGAGCGCCTTCGCGCGCGGTGCGCTCAGAATCGTCATGATTGCATCTCCTCAACGCTTCCGGCGGATCGAGCGCCGGCCATCGGAGATTCGGTCCCGCAACCTGAACCGTCGCTGAGCCGTAGGTTGTGACCGGTGCAGGCCCGGGGCGGCATCGCCGCGTTCCGGGCGCGGGTTGCGTCCCCGTGCAGGCCGGCGACGGCCCGGTCGGGCTCCCCCTTCAGTGCAGCGACGGCGTGCGCAGGAATCGCTCCCGATCCCCGGAGACGAGGGCGAGCTTCACGCCGCGCCCCTCGCGGCGGACCGTCAGGGGCACCCGCACCCCGGCCTCCCCCAGCGCCCAGACGCTGCGGAACAGGGCGGCGAGATCGGCCACGGGCTCGCCGGCCACCGCCTCGATCACGTCGCCGGCCTGGAGCCCGCCGGTCTCGGCCGGCCCGTTATCGGCCAAGCCCATCACGACGATGCCCTCCTCGCTCTCGGTGGCGTAGAGGCCGAGCCACGGACGCGGCGGCCGATCGGCCCGCCCGCGGGTGGCGAGGTCGTCGAGGATCGGCGTCAGCAGGTCGATAGGCACCACCATGTTGATCGGCCGCGCCCCGACGGCTCCGCCCTGCTGCAGCTGCAGCGAGCCGACGCCGAGGAGTTCCCCCTGGGAACCGATCAGCGCGGTGCCGCCCCAGTGCGGATGCGCGGGGGCGGTGAACAGCGCCTCGTCGAGGACGTATTCCCAGTAGCCGGCGAATTCCTGCCGGGCCACGACCTCGACGGCGACGCAGCGCTGGCGCCCGCCCGCCCCCGCCAGCACTGCCCGGTCGCCGGTCTTCAGCCCGGCCGAGCGGCCGATCGGGAGGGCCGGCACGCCGAGGCTGCCCAGCGCCTGGACCAGGCCGAAGCCGGTGGCGGCATCGAAGCCGAGGACGTGGCCGGGCACCGAGCGTCCGTCCCGGGTGGTGAGCCAGACGCTCTCGGCCTCGGTGACGAGGTAGCCGATCGTGAGCACCAGCCCGTCCTCGCGGATCACCACGCCGTTGCCGGCGCGTTCGGTGCCGAGGGTCTCGGCCGTGAAGGCGCTCTCCGGCACCCGCGCCGACAAGGCCAGCACGGCGGAGAGCGCCCGGTCGAGGTCGTAGCCGTAATCGGCAGGCCTGGGCTGGGCCTGCGCGGGGATCTTCCACTCGCCCTGCGTCGCCATGACAATCCTTCGGCTCGTCCGCCTGCGCTCCGGCCGGCACCGGAGCCGCACCATCGGCACACCATAGGATGTCCGCGCTGTCCGCGTCACCCGCGGCCCGTTGCGGCGGATGGCTCGGCCGGCGCGGGGCGGGCCGCGCACGCAAAAAAAACCGCCCGGCGGAGGCCGGGCGGTGCGCCGTCCCGGAGGACGGCCTGTCGGAGATCCGGGCGCCCCGGCCGCGCGGCGGCGGGGAGCCCGGTGTCTCGGGAGGGTCTCAGTACTTGCGGACCAGCGGCGCCGGGATCGGCGAGGCGGCCGGAGCCGGCGAGTACAGCGGAACGATGAACCGGATCCAGCCGTCCGTGGAGTAGTCGCTGCGGGTGCGGCCGAACGCGTTGGCGTACTGCGCACCGGTCACGACGTCGCGGGCGACGTAGGCCTGGACGGTGAAGATCTTGAAGTCGTAGCCGATGAGGCCACCGATGGCGAACCGGCCGCGGTTGCCGGCCGCCGCGCTGGCCTGGCTGATGTCGAAGTTGTAGGTGCCGTAGGCGATCGGACCGATCTCGAAGTTGCCGAACTTCTTCGTCGCCGTGAGGTCGAAGTTCAGCGAGTCCGACAGGCGGATCGGGCCGATGGCGGCGCCGACCTGACCGGGGAAGCGGCCGGGCGAGTCGTAGATGTTGGCGGTCAGGTTGGCGGTCAGGTTCCAGCCGTCACCCGTGTAGCTGCCGGCGACGCCGAAGCGGTAGGTGTTGGAGGAGAGCTGCGGCAGCACCGGGGTGGCCGTCGTGCCGTTGGCGGTGATGATCGAGCCGCGGTCGCCGTTCAGGTCGTTCAGGTAGGCGCCGCCGAGCAAGCTGACGCCGAAGTTGCTGCCGAGGTCGAAGGCCCAGATGCCGCCGACGAAGGTGCCGACGTTGATCGAGATGTCCTTGTTGCGCACGCCCGCCGGGTTGCGAGTGAAGGCAAACACGGTCGGGGGCGCCACGAGCAGCTCGACGCGGCCGCCGAACGGCACGAACGGAGTCGACCAGACCAGGACCGGGATGTTGACGGCCGTGTCGGGATCGTTCCGGCCGTCGGTGCGGCGGTAGGTGAACGTGTTGATCGCGTAGAGGCCTTCCGGCAGCGGCGCACCGACCGCGAGGCCGACCTGCTCGCCCGGAACCGTCGTGGTCTGCGCCTGCGCGATCGTCGAGGTCATGCCGACCGTGAGCGCGACCGTGCCGGCCGCGAGCCAGTTCTTCATCATTTTCTCATTCCTTCCCAAGGTCACACGGCTTCCGTCCCGCATTCGGCACTTCCCTGCCGGTCTGCTCGCCTATCGCGGCTGCCGGCTTTGGACCTACCGAGCGCCCCCACGGAGCCTGCCCGTCTCAACGTCTGCGACTATTCTACAGAGACCTGCGGAAAGACAGTGGAATGCTCGCCGAAACGCCACAACCGGCTGAACCGTTGCGCAAAAGCCGCATTTTTGCGGCGATGCAACACTGTCCCCAGGCATCGGCCAAACGGGGTGCCCGGCAAAATATCGTTGAATGGTCAAGCTGTTGTCGCGCCGGATCATGGGAGAATCCGGCAAGCTCCCGGGGTTGATCGGGCAGGTCCGCGGTCCGGACGTGCGGGCCGGGATCCGGCTCCGGACCAGCCCGCAACCGGTACGGTCCGGGGCCGCGCGGCTCGAATCACCGCCCGCGCCGGCGCGTTCCGGACGGCACCCGGCAGAAACTGCCGCCTCGGTGCCGGTGGATTCGCGCCGCCTCTGTCCGGGCGACCGGATTCGCGCGGGGTCCAGCCGGCCGGTTCCGGGACCCGGCGCGTGAAGCCGGCCGCCGATCCGGGCCGGGTCGCTACTCGGCGGCGCGGCTCCGGCGCGGCGGCGCGGCAGGCCGCCGCTCCAGCACCTCGCGCAGGAACCGGCCGGTATGGCTGGCCTTGGAGCGGGCGATCTCCTCCGGCGTGCCCTGCGCCACCACCCGGCCGCCGCCGTCGCCGCCCTCGGGACCCATGTCGATCACCCAGTCGGCGGTCTTGATCACCTCGAGATTGTGCTCGATCACCACCACGGTGTTGCCCTGGTCGACCAGTTCGTGGAGCACCTCCATGAGCTTGGCGACGTCGTGGAAGTGCAGGCCGGTGGTCGGCTCGTCGAGGATGTAGAGGGTGCGCCCGGTGGCGCGCTTCGACAGCTCCTTGGAGAGCTTCACCCGCTGCGCCTCGCCCCCCGACAGGGTCGTGGCCTGCTGGCCGACATGGACGTAGTGCAGGCCGACCCGCTTGAGGGTCTCGAGCTTGTCGCGGATCGCCGGCACCGCCTTGAACAGCTCGGCCGCCTCCTCGACGGTGGAGTCGAGCACGTCGGCGATGGACTTGCCCCGGTACTTCACCTCCAGGGTCTCGCGGTCGTAGCGCTTGCCCTTGCAGACGTCGCAGGTGACGTAGACGTCCGGCAGGAAGTGCATCTCGATCTTGATGACGCCGTCGCCCGAGCAGGCCTCGCAGCGCCCGCCCTTGACGTTGAACGAGAAGCGCCCCGGCTGGTAGCCGCGGGCCTTGGCCTCCGGCAGGCCGGCGAACCAGTCGCGGATCGGCGTGAAGGCGCCGATATAGGTTGCGGGGTTCGAGCGCGGCGTGCGCCCGATCGGCGACTGGTCGATGTCGATGACCTTGTCGAGATGCTCGAGCCCCTCCAGCCGTCCGTAGGGAGCCGGGTGCTCCAGGGCGCCGTTCAGCTTCTTGGCGATGGCCTTGTAGAGGGTGTCGATCACCAGGGTGGACTTGCCGCCCCCCGAGACGCCGGTGATGCACGTGAACGTGCCCAGCGGGATCTCGACTTCGACGTCCTTGAGGTTGTTGCCCCGTGCGCCGAATAGCCCGAGCGTGCCCTTCCGGGCCTTCCGACGGGCGGTCGGCGTGCGGACTGCCATCGCGCCCGTGAGGTACTTGGCCGTGAGGGAGGCGGGATTGGCCAGAACCTCGGCGGGGGTGCCCTGCGCGATGATCTCGCCGCCGTGGATGCCGGCCCCCGGGCCGACATCGACCACGTAGTCGGCCTGCAGGATCGCGTCCTCGTCGTGCTCGACCACGATCACCGAGTTGCCGAGGTCGCGCAGGCGCTTGAGCGTGCCGAGCAGCCGCTCGTTGTCGCGCTGGTGCAGGCCGATCGACGGCTCGTCGAGGACGTAGAGCACGCCGGTCAGCCCCGAGCCGATCTGCGAGGCCAGCCGGATGCGCTGGCTCTCGCCCCCCGAGAGCGAGCCCGAGCCGCGGGAGAGCGTCAGGTATTCGAGGCCGACATCCACGAGGAAGCTCAGCCGGTCGCGGATCTCCTTGAGGATCCGGACCGCGATGGCGTTCTGCTTGGCCGTGAGCCTCTCGGGCAGCTCCGAGAACCAGCGGTGCGCCTCGCTCACCGACAGGGCGGTCACGTCGGCGATGTCGGCCATGGCGACCTTCACGGCCAGCGCCTCGGGCTTCAGCCGCTTGCCGCCGCAGGCGGCGCAGGGCGTCTCGCTCATGAAACGCCCGATCTCCTCCCGCACCGCGTCGGAATCGCTCTCCTTGTAGCGGCGCTCCAGGTTCGGGATCACGCCCTCGAAGGGCTTGTTGACCGTGTACTTGCGCAACCCGTCGTCGTAGGCGAAGCGGACCGCCTGCTTGCCCGAGCCGTACAGCACGATGGCGCGGGCCGTCTCCGGCAGGCTCTGCCAGGGGACGGCGGTCTTGAAGCCGAACTGCTCGGCCAGCGCGTCGAGCGTCTGGCCGTAATAGGGCGAGGTCGATTTCGCCCAGGGTCCGACCGCGCCCCGCTTCAGGCTGAGGGCCGGATCCGAGATCACCAGCTCGGGGTCGATCCGCATCTCGTGGCCGATGCCGCTGCAGGTCGGGCAGGCGCCGAACGGATTGTTGAACGAGAACAGCCGCGGCTCGATCTCCGCGATGGTGAAGCCCGAGACCGGGCAGGCGAAGCGCGACGAGAAGGTGATGGTCCGGGGCGCCTCCCCCTCGGGGGCGTCGGCGAAGACGATCTCGCTGATGCCGTCAGCGAGTTCCAGCGCGGTCTCGAAGGAATCGGCGAGCCGCGCGGCGATGTCGGCCCGGACCACGATCCGGTCGACCACCACGTCGATGTCGTGCTTGAACTTCTTGTCGATCTTGGGCACGTCGTCGATGGCGTAGTACTCGCCGTTGACGCGCAGCCGCTGAAAACCTTTCTTTTGGTATTCGGCGATTTCCTTGCGGTACTCACCCTTGCGGCCGCGGACCACGGGCGCCAGCAGGTAGAGCCGGGTCTTCTCCGGCAGTTCCAGCACGCGGTCGACCATCTGCTGGACGGTCTGGCTCTCGATCGGCAGGCCGGTGGCCGGCGAGTAGGGGATGCCGACCCGCGCCCAGAGCAGGCGCATGTAGTCGTAGATCTCGGTGACCGTCCCCACGGTGGAGCGGGGGTTCTTCGACGTGGTCTTCTGCTCGATGGAGATGGCCGGCGACAGCCCGTCGATCTGGTCGACGTCGGGCTTGGACATCATCTCCAGGAACTGGCGGGCATAGGCCGAGAGGGACTCGACGTAGCGGCGCTGCCCCTCGGCGTAGATCGTATCGAAGGCGAGCGACGACTTGCCCGAGCCCGAGAGCCCGGTGAACACCACGAGCTTGTCCCGGGGGATGGTCAGGTCGACGTTCTTGAGGTTGTGCTCCCGGGCGCCGCGGATGGTGATGACCCGCCGGTCCTCGGCCGGGGTCGGGGCGGCGTCGAACAGGGCCTCCAGCTTGGCGTCGCGGGCGGCCTCCTCCGGCCGGGCCGCTTGTCCGGCCTTCGCGCGGTGCGGCTTGGGCTGGGCCGGCTTGGGCTGTGCCGGCTTGGCGGCTTCGTCCTTCGGAGCCGTCGCCTTCGGAGCCGTCTTGGCGGCGGATTTCGGCGTGGCGATGGGACTGGCTTGGGCGGCGCCGGCGCGGCTTGCGGCACGACTTCCAGCTTGGGCTTTGGCCATGAGGGCGGCGGTCTTTCGAGGCGTCGACGCAGTCGGATCGGAGTCCGGATCGGATTCGCGCGCGGGCCAGCCGCCGCTCCGACACATGTCGAGCCCGAGGGGGCCGACGGCAAGGTGGGGCCGGCGGGACGCAGGCCCGTCATGCACCGCCCTTGCTAGAACGAAACGCGTACGACGACAACCACCCGTGGATCGGCTTCCGTGCCGGCGCGCGCGGCGAGGCGATCCCGGGGCGCCACACGGATCGCGCACGGATCGCGCAAAGATCGCGGTTGCGCCGCCCTCGGTGGCTGCGCTGCGCGCGACGACGGACCGGTGTTGCACCGCGGGCGTCCAGGCCCCACGTCGCCGAGGCCCGCCCTCAGACCCCTTCCCGCCGACCGGTGCCGATGCCAGCGCTCGACCTGACCGACCCGGCCGCCCTCCGCGCAGCCGAGGACCGGGCCGCAGCCCAGCGGCGGCTGTCCACGCGGCTCCTGTTCCTGATCGTCGGCATCGCCAACGCCACCTGGGCGCCGCTGGTGCCGCTGGTGAAGGCGCGCGCCGGCCTCGACGCGGCGGGGCTCGGGCTGCTGCTCCTCACCTTCGGCATCGGCTCGCTCCTGGCGATGCCGGGCGCCGGGGCGGCGGCGGAGCGGCTCGGCTACCGGCCCGTCCTGCTCGCCGGGACGGGGGCGATCGGCCTCGCCCTGCCGGTTCTGGCTGTGGGCGCGGGGCTCGTGCCGCTCACCCTGGCGCTGCTGCTGTTCGGGGCCGGGATGGGGGCGGTGGACTGCGTCATGAACCTGCAGGCGGTGGTCGTGGAGCGCGCCGGCGGGCGGCCGATGATGTCGGGTTTCCACGGCCTCTACAGCCTCGGCTGCATCCTCGGGGCGCTGCTCGCCAGCGGCCTGCTGGCCAGCGGGATCGGCGCGGGCTGGAGCGTGCTGATCCTGGCCGGCGGGATCGCGGTCCTGTTCGCGGCGGCCTGGCCCGGCATCCTGGATGGGGAGCGGGGCGGGGGCGGCCCCGCCTTCGCGCTGCCCCGCGGCCCGGTACTGGTTCTGGGCCTGCTCTGCTTCGTCGTGTTCCTCACCGAGGGCTCGGCCCTCGACTGGAGCGCGGTGTTCCTGATCCAGCAGCGCGGGCTCGACCCGGCCTGGGCGGCCCTCGGCTACGCGGCCTTCTCGGTCACCATGACCGCCGGTCGGCTGACCGGTGACCGGGTCGTGGCCCGGCTCGGCCGGCGGCGCGTGGTGATCCTCGGCGGCCTGCTGGCGGCGGCCGGGCTGGCGCTCTCGGTCGTCGTTCCGGCCTGGGAGGCGGCGCTCGCCGGCTACGCCCTGGTCGGGGCGGGCTGCGCCAACATCGTCCCGGTCCTGTTCACGGCAGCGGGCCGCCAGACCGCGATCCCCGCGCGCGTCGCGGTGCCGGCGGTGACGACGCTGGGCTATGCCGGGGTGCTGGCGGGGCCGGCCCTGATCGGATTCGTGGCGCAGGCGCTCGGCCTGCCCGCGGCGTTCCTGCTCGTGGCGGCCCTGCTCCTCGGCGTGGCGGCGACCGGGCGGTCCCTGCGGGTGTGAGGCTCACGCCTCGGCGTTGCGCGCCAGGAAGGTCGCGGGGCTGCCGTCCTCCGGGTTCACGAAGACGATGTCGGTCGGCGCCCGCCGGGGCGTGTCGATCGACAGGAAGGTCACCGGCGCGCCGGACTCGATCTCCGGCATCGCGTGGACCGTGCCCTTCTCGAAGACCAGCAGCTGGCCGGGGCCGAACGGGGCCACCGAAGCGGGGTCGCCCATCCAGAACGTGCCCCGTCCCGACAGGCAGTACAGGTACTCGTCGCAGGTGGCGTGGTAGTGCGGCGGGGTCGGCCGGTAGACCCGGAACACCCGGGCGCTCGCCGCCGCCCGGTCGGTCAGGTAGGTGTCGACCAGGAGGGTCTGGGCGCTGTCGGGCAGGGCCGCCGCCAGCGCCGCCACGTCGAAGATGCCGGTCCCTGCCTCCGCCATCGCGTCCTCCTCAATCCGAAAACCCTGCGAGCACGATCTTGCCCTTGGCCCGCCCGCTCTCGATCAGGGCATGGGCACGCCGCAGGTTCGCGGCATCGATCCGCCCGTAATGCTCTCCCAGGGTGGTGCGCAGGCGGCCCGCGTCAACGAGGCGAGCGATCTCGTCGAGGAGCGCGCCCTGGGCGGCGATGTCGGCGGTGGCGAACATCGACCGGGTGAACATGAACTCCCAGTGCAGCGACAGGCTCTTGCGCTTGAGGAGCCCGACATCGAGGTGCTCCGGATCGTCGATCAGGGCGAGGCGGCCCTGGGGGGCGATGAGGTCGACGATCGCGGCGAGGTGCGCGTCGGTGTTGGTCGTGGAGAAGACCAGACCCGGCGCGCCGAGGCCCAGGGCCGCCACTTCGCCGGCGAGGGGCCGGGAATGGTCGACCACGTGGTGGGCGCCGAGGTCCCGGCACCAGTGCGCCGTCTCGGGCCGCGACGCGGTGGCGATCACGGTGAGGTCGGTGAGCGCCCGGGCGAGCTGGATCGCCACCGAGCCGACGCCCCCGGCACCGCCGACGATCAGGATCGCCGGGGCGGCGCCCGGGACCGGCTTGTCCGTGTCGAGACGGTCGAACAGGGCCTCCCAGGCGGTGATCGCGGTGAGCGGCAGGGCGGCGGCCTGCGCCCAGTCCAGCGATGTCGGCTTGTGGCCGACGATGCGGGCGTCGACGCAATGGTATGCGGCGTTCGTCCCCGGCCGGGTGAGGTCGCCCGCGTAGAACACGGCGTCGCCCTCGGAGAAGCCCTCGACCTCCGCGCCCGCGGCGACGACGGTGCCGGCCGCGTCCCAGCCCAGCACCTTGACGCCGCCGGTCTCCGGCTCGGCCCGGCGCCGAACCTTGGTGTCGACAGGGTTCACCGAGACCGCCTCGACCTTCACCAGCAGGTCGCGCGGGCCGGGCTCGGGCTGCGGCAGGTCGCAATCGACCAGGGCTTCGGGATCGGTGATCGGCAGGGACTTGCGGTATCCGACGGCGCGCATAGCGGCCTCCTCTGGCTTGCCGTCCGGGAGATGCCGCCCGTCTTCACGCGCCGCAAGTCCGCGCATCAGACGATCGTGCCGGGCAGGATACCGTCGGCGCCGTCGCCATGCCCCGCACCCGCCGCCATATCGGCGCCCGCAGCCCCGGCTGCGCCGCCGCGGCGGCCCTCCGGGACATCGACGGCACGGGACAGGCGTGGGTCTCGACCGCCTGGGGAGGGGACCCTGCGGTTCGACGCAGGCCGGCGGCGGCTGACCGGCGTGATCCAGAGCAGGCTCACCAGCCTGCTGCACGAAATGGAGGCGGACGGGCTGATCACGCGGAAAGTCTAGGCCCAAGTCCCTTCGAAGGTAAAATACAGCCTGACAGGGCGCGGGCGCTCTTGAGAGCCTTTTATCCGCGCCCTGAAAACCTGGTTGACTTGCTCTCCGAGACGGCAGAACCGGCACAGACTGCCCTCTGATCGAGCAGAGCGGCACCGCATCGGCTCGGAAGACTCTAACTCAATCTTTATATCTTGCCCGGATGGTGCATTGTTTCCGTCCGGACAGTTCCCGATCTTCCGATGCCCGTGCTTTCCTCGCTCCGCGCCCGCATCCTGGCGGTGGCGCTCGCTCCCTGCCTCGCCTTCGCGGGGGCGGCAGGCCTGGCCGCCTCCGATCAATGGGCGCGGCGCGCCGAGATGGACCGGGTCGAGAGCCTGGTCGGCCTCGCCTCGCGGATCAGTGCCTTATCAGTGCCTT
>NZ_JBFUGA010000129.1:0-14933 GCF_056403155.1 Methylobacterium sp. P3_A11 | reverse complement strand
GGCGGGTCTGGCAGCCGCCGCGCCCGCCCGCGCGGGTGTTCGCCCCGGCGACGCGGGAGCGGGTCGCCGCGCCCCCCTTCACGGGCTGGGGCTATGGCGGCACGATCCCTGGGGCCGCGCCCGGCTTCTGAATCGCTCGGACGATCCATCCATGGGGATCGTTGGGGATGGTTTGCCGGGCGTCGGGAGCCGGCGCCCCGATCCGCCTCGACCGAGGCCCGGCCGCCTGCCATGGTGCGGGCGATCGGGACAGCCTGAGACAGCCACGATGGTACCGGAGTTCCGCCTGGACGATCCGACCCCCGCGGATCCGCGCCGCCGGTGGGCCGCCCTTGCGCAGGAGGCGCGGAACGCCTGCTACGACAACACCCGCGCGGTGGCCGACAGCGCCGATCAGGTGGCCGCCCGGGATGCCGCCTCGGCGGCCTACCGGGCCGCGCATCCGGCCGGTCTCGACGTGCCGTACGGCCCGGGCGCCCGCAACGCCCTCGACCTCTATCCGGCCCGGGACGGCGCGGCGCCCTGCCTGGTCTTCATCCACGGGGGGTACTGGCAGCGCGGCGCCCGGGAGCTGTTCGCCTGCTTCGCGCAGGGGCCGAACGCCGCCGGCTGGTCGGTGGCGATGGTCGGCTACACCCTGGCGCCGGAGGCGAGCCTCACCCGGATCGTGGCCGAGATCGGCGCGGCCCTCGACTGGCTCGCCGCCCACGGGGCCGCCCACGGGATCCGCGGTCCCCTGGTCCTGTCGGGCTGGTCGGCGGGCGGCCTGCTGACTGCGATGCAACTCGGCCACCCGGCTGTGGCGGCAGGCTTGGCGATCTCCGGCGTCTACGACCTCGCGCCGATCCGCGAGACCGATCTGAACGCCAAGCTGAACCTCACCGACGCGGAGGTCGAGACCCTGTCGCCCCTGCGCCTCCCGGTGGTGGCGAAGCCGCTCTGCATCGCCTACGGCTCCCGCGAATTGCCGGCCCTGATCCACGACGCCCGCAACCTGCACGCCCTGCGGGCAGCGGCCCATGCGCCGGGCTCCCTGCTGCCGGTGCCCGATGCCGAGCACTTCTCGGTCCTCGGCGCCCTGCGTCGGCCGGACGGGATCCTGGTCCGGGCGGCCCATGCCCTCCTCGGGGGCTGACGGCCCGGGCGAAGCGCGAGACGATACGGGTAAATCTGCAACTACCGATAGAAATTATGCTGCCCCGGAGGCGCTCCCGTCTTGCTGAGGCCCGCGTCCCGTGCTGAGACGGGTTCGCGGGCACGAACGCAGTCCCTGCGGGAGCCGGCCGGATCCGAGGGAGATCGGATGCAAGCGGTCGCGCGATCGGCCCCCCCTGCTGCTGCGGCCCCCCCTGCTGCTGCGGACCGGAGCGGCCTCCGCGGCGGGTTGGGCGCGCCGCGGCTGCGCGCCGTGCTGGCGCTGGGCTTCGGTACCCTCGGCCTTCTGGCCACCCTGGCGGTCGCCGCCCTCGTGAGCCGCGAGGCGACCCGACGGCTCGAGGCGGAGGTCGGCGGCCAGCTCACCGAGATCGCCGGCCAGATGGCCCGGAGCCTCGATATCGGGATGTTCGAGCGCTGGCGCGACATCCAGATCGCCGCCGCCTCGGAGAGCCTGCGCGATCCCGAGACCGGGCCGGCCGCCAAGCGGACCGTGATGGCGCGGCTCCAGGCGACCTACCCGGCCTACTCGATCATCGGGCTCATCGACGCCGACGGGCACGTCGCGGTGACCAGCACCGGCGCTCTGGAGGGCGCGGACGTCTCCGGCCGCGATTACTTCCTGGGCGGTCGCGCGGGACCCTATGTCGGGGACGTCCACCCGGCCAAGCTCCTTCAGGCGCCGATGCCGCCGCCCGAGGCCGCCCTGCACGCGGCGACGCGCGAGCCCCTGCGCCTCATCGACGTCGCGGCCCCGATCCGGGCACCGGACGGGCACATGCTCGGCGTGCTGGCAGCCCATCTCGACTGGACCTGGGCGCGCGACATGGCGCAGCTTCTCGAAGGATCGCTCCGGGGCCACCGTGCGGGCGCCGAGATCCTGATCCTGGCCCGCGACGGCACCGTGCTCCTCGGTCCACCTGCCCTGCAGGGGGCTCCCCTGCCCCGGGCGGTCCTGGCGGGCGGCCGTCCCCTCGATCCGCAGGGCACGAGCCGGGTCGGCCCCTGGCCCGACGGCACCGCCGCGTATCTCAGCGCCCATGCCGGCACCGCCGGCCACCGCGACTATCCCGGCCTCGGCTGGCAGGTGGTGGTGCGGCAGACGGCCGACCGGGCGCTGACCTCGGTGACGGCCCTGCGCGGGGGCATCCTGGCGGTCGGCGGCGCGGTGGCGCTCGCGGCAGCGCTCCTCGCGTGGCTGCTCGCCGGCCTGATCGCCCGTCCGCTGCGGGACCTCGCGGTGGCCGCGGAGGCGCTGGGCCGCGACCGGCCCCTGCCGCCCCTGCACCGCTCCTGCGTGCGCGAGAGTGCGATGATCGCCGACGCCCTGGGCGCGGCGGCGGACACGCTCGCCCGGCGCGCGGAGGCCCACCGGCTCCTGATCGATGAACTCAACCATCGGGTGAAGAACACCCTCGCGACCGTGCAGTCGATGGCCGCGCAGAGCCTGAAGAACCTCGGCGGCCCCGCCGCCGCGGGGCGCGACGCGTTCGAGGCGCGGCTGCTCGCCCTGTCGCGCGCCCACGACATCCTGACCCGCGAGAGCTGGGCGAGCGCGGACCTGCGCGGCATCGCCACCCAGGCCCTGCGGCCGTTCCTGGATGAAGCGCCCCCGGGCGAGGATCCTGCGGCCGCGTTGGCGTCGCGCATCACCCTGGAGGGTCCGGACCTGCGCCTGTCACCCGAGGGAGCGCTCGCGCTCACGATGATCCTGCACGAATTGTGCACCAACGCGGTCAAGCACGGCGCCCTGTCGATCCCGGGCGGGCAGGCGGCGCTGGCCTGGACCGTCGAGTCCGGTCCGGAGACCTGCATCCTGCGGATGAGCTGGCGCGAAAGCGGCGGCCCCCCGGTCGTGCCCCCGTCGCGGACGGGCTTCGGCACCCGCCTGCTGGAGCGGGGTTTTGCCGGGAACCGGAGCGCTACCCTCGCGTACGAGGCGGCGGGGCTCGTCTACGAGGCGGTCAATCCCCTGCCCCCCGCCGGCCCCGCGCAGACCCGGCCGACGCCGCGTCCGCGCCCCGGGCGGCCCTGATCCCGCGCCTGCCCGACCCGCGCCTGCCCCATCGGCCGTCGATCCAGCGTCCTCCCGACGTCGCCCCCGCCCCAACGCGGCGGGACGGCGGCCGCCCCTGCCGGTGGCCCGGCAGGACGCGATGCGCGCGTGTCGAAGACAGGTCCGTCTTTAATCCCGCCGACGATTTCGTGAGACGACAAAGACGTGCGCGACCACACCCAGTAATTCAGCGACGAGGATTAAAGTTTTCGTTGGTGTAATGTGCTGAGACGCACACACTAATCCGAAGCGTTTGCCTAGTGTGCACTTGTCGGCAGGGATGCGGTGTCCCTAGCCACAAGACGAACACGCGAGGAAACGCCATGACCCCGTCACGACACCTCCCGGTCCGCGGCACCACGGTCGGTCTCGCTCTGGGCCTCCTGACCGGCCTGCTCGGAGTGCCCCTGGCGGCGCAGGCGGGCGAGGGCGGCGGCGGCAGCCGTCAGGCCGCCGGCGGCGGCCACATGAGTTCCTACATCAGCGATCCCCATCACGACCCGCGCTCGCTCTACTCGCAGCGCGCCGGGACCGGGCAGCTCCTCGGTGCGCCGATGCTTCACGACAGGGCGGGGGCGACGGTCGCGCGCGGCCGGACGGTCGACCCGCACTGGGCCTCCGGAATCGCCGCCCCCCACCGGATCCGGCGCTGAGACCGACAGTCCGGCTCCGGGCCGGCGGTTCGCCCGCCTCCGCCCGGCCCCACCAGCCGGGCGGCCATGATCCGCTTCGAACGCCGCTCAGAACGCCCCTTCCGCACGCTCCGTCCGGCCTCTGACGGGCGCGGCCTGCGCGCATCGCCCGTCCCCGTTCCGTCCTCCGGTTCACCCAGCGTCAGGGTCCCCTTCATGAACACCATCATCCAGGGCATCGCCAGCTTCCAGGGCAGCGTCTTTCCCGGGCAGCGGCAGATGTACCAGCAGCTGGTGCGCGACGGTCAGCACCCCAGCGCGCTGATCATCGCCTGCGCGGATTCCCGGGTCTCGCCCGAACACATCACCCAGGCGGGGCCGGGGGACCTGTTCGTCTGCCGCAACGCCGGCAACATCGTGCCCCCGGCCTCCGACGTGGTCGGCGGCGTCTCCTCGGCGATCGAGTACGCCGTGGTGGCTCTGGGCGTGCGCGACATCGTGGTCTGCGGCCATTCCGATTGCGGCGCCATGAAGGGACTGATGAACCGGGATCTGCTCAAGCGGATGCCCAGCGTCGCGGCCTGGCTGCGCCACGCCGAGGCCGCCGAGCGGATCGTCTGCGAGGCCTATCCCGAGGGGATGGACGCGCAGGCCCGCCACCACGCCCTGGCCCTGGAGAACGTGGTGGTCCAGCTCGCCAACCTGCGCACCCATCCGAGCGTCGCCGCCGCCCTCGCCAAGGGGTCCCTGCGGCTGCACGGCTGGTTCTTCGAGATCGAGACCGGTGCCCTCCTGGCCTATGACGGCGCGGGGGGGCGCTTCCGGCCGATCGCCGGGGCCGACATGCCCGTGGCGCAGGATTCCTCCGCCGGCAGCCGCCTGCAGGCGGCCTGACCCATGCGGATCCCCAACAGCCTGACCGCAGCCCTCGCCCCTGGGGGCGCCGTCCGGACGAACCTCGCCCGGGACCTGCCCGCCTCCGTGGTGGTCTTCCTGGTGGCGCTGCCCCTGTGCATGGGCATCGCCATCGCGTCCGGCGTGCCGCCGGAACGCGGCCTGATCACCGGCATCGTCGGCGGCATCGTGGTCGGCCTCATCGCGGGCTCGCCGCTCCAGGTCAGCGGACCCGCCGCGGGGCTCGCCGTGATCGTGTACGGATTCGTGCAGGCGCACGGGCTCGACGCCCTCGGCCCGGTCCTGGTGGTGGCCGGCCTCGTCCAGCTCGCCGCCGGCGCCCTGCGGGTCGGCGGCTGGTTCCGGGCGATCTCGCCGGCCGTGGTGCACGGCATGCTGGCCGGCATCGGCATCCTGATCGTGCTCGCCCAGATCCACGTCCTGACCGACGCCCTCCCCCGGGCGAGCGGCCTCGACAACCTCGTGGCGATCCCGGCCGCGTTCTTCGACTTCGTCACCGGCGCGGGCGACCGCACCGGCGCCGTGATCGTCGGCGGGATCACCATCGCGGCGATGATCGCCTGGGAGCGGCTGCGCCCGGCGCGGCTCCGGCTCCTGCCCGGGGCGCTGGTCGGCGTGGTGGCGGGCGGCTTGGCGGCCGGTCTCGGGGATCTCGCCGTCAAGCGCGTGGCGGTGCCGGAGGCGCTGTTCTCCGGCCTCGCCCTGCCGGGGGCCGAGGCCTGGGCGCGGCTCGCCGAGGCCGAGATCCTGATCATGGCCCTGGTCATCGCGGTGATCGCCAGCGCCGAGAGCCTGCTGTCGGCGGCGGCCGTCGACCGGATGCATGACGGCCCGCGCACCCGCTTCGACCGGGAACTCGGCGCGCAGGGGATCGGCAACCTGATCTGCGGGCTCCTCGGTGCGCTGCCGATGACCGGGGTGATCGTGCGCTCCTCGGCCAACGTCCAGGCCGGGGCCGTGAGCCGGGCCGCCACGGTGATGCACGGCACCTGGATCCTGGCCTTCCTGCTCGTCCTGCCCTGGTTGCTCGCCCTGGTGCCGACCGCGAGCCTCGCCGGCATCCTGGTGGTCACCGGCTGGCGGCTGGCGAGCCCGGCCCATGCCCTGCACCTGCAGGCCCGGTACGGCTGGCTGACCGCGGCCATCTGGCTCGCCACGATGGCCACCGTGGTGGCGGTGGACCTGCTCACCGGCGTGCTCGCCGGCCTCGCCCTGAGCCTCGTCCAGGCCCTGCCGAGCCTGCGCAAGGGCCGGCTCCGGATCGAGCACGCGGCGGCTCCGGAGGTGCCCGGCGTGCCGGAACTGCGGCTGTCGGGGGCGGCGACCTTCCTGCAGCTGCCGAGCCTCACGGCGGCCCTGGAGCGCACCCCCGCGGGCGGCGAGGTCCGCCTCGCCACCGACAACCTCGCGGCGATCGACCACACCTGCCTGGAGATGATCGGCGATTGGGCGAGCCGGCGCAGCGCCGCCGGCAGCCGGATCGCCGTGGTCGGCGGGTCGGGCGTTCCCCACGACCGGCTCGCCGCCGCGGTGGCGGCGCCGGCCCGCTAGGGCTCGGACGCAGCCACCGCGTCCCTGCGCATGAGCCCTCGGTCCTTGTTGGGGCACCAATCTTCCAAACGCCGCTGACGCTTTCGTTTGGATCGCTGCGCCAGGGCGCCCCGGGCCGGAGGCGAAGCCTCCCCGGCGCGGGGCCTGCCAGGACGGGGACTTCCGACGCGAAGCTCCGAGCCGGCTCCGCGGAGGGGCCACCGGTCCTGCGGGGGGCATCCCGCCGCGGATCCCGGTCCGTCCCGTCGCGAACCCGGGGCCGGCCCCATCTTCAAGACCGGTTAATCCTGAATCTTCGCGCGCCCTTAACGGGATGAACGCCACTCTCGCCCATACGGTAGGCCCGCTGCGCGGGATCGGCCGCCGGAATGAGTCTCGTCAGGAGCTTCGTCGATGATCAGGTTCCTCGCGGCCCCGGCCGCATGCCTGGTCCTGTGCGGCGCCGCAGCGGCACAGGACATGCCCGGCCTCGCGACCCTGAGCCCGCCCGAGGCGGCGCAGCCGGTGACGGCGAGCCCCATCGCGCCGGACGGTACCGTCCCGCCGGGATTGCGACTCGGGGCGGTTCCGGATCAGGCCGCGATCCGGCCCGAGCCCGCACGGACGCCACCCGGCGGCCCCGCGCTCCGAAGCGCCGCATCCGATGCCACGCAGACGACCGCCAGCCTGAAGGCCCCGTCCGCAGCCCCCAAGCCGTGGTGCGCGCAGGAGCGGCGCGTCGGCACCGGTCTCGGATTCTGCCTCGTCAACTGAGCGATCGGCCCGGCCGTACCGGACTCGGCCGCCGGCTCAGGACGCCGCGTAGACCGTGACCTCGTCGAAGGACTCGCCGGCCTCCGGCGCGTAGTCGAGGGAGGCCACGAGGAGCACCAGCACGGCCGCTCCGACGGCCGCGACGGCGAGCAGCCGCGTGATCAGCTCCGCATGGGCGCGGGCGGCGTGGATCACCGCGCAACCGAGCACGAAGGCGCAGACCTGCGCGGCCGGCATGGCAAGGGCCGTCGTCATCGCAACCTCCCGGTGATCCGCCACCGCCGATCTCGTCCATGGCACCCCCGCCCCGCTTGGGCAGCGCCGATGCCCGGAAACGGCCGGCGCCCCGCCTGAACGACGGCAGCCAAGCAGGTTTCCGGCACCCCAACGACCCCAATATGGGGGAGACGGCGACCCGGCCCGGCGTCACGTCTTCGTGACCCGGCCGTCCCTCAGGCGCGTTCCGGATCCGACGATGCCAGGGCGTAGGTGGCCTCGCCGACCCGGATCAGCGGCCCGCCCGGCCCGGCCCGCTTCCACAGGCGCGTGTTGAGGGCTGCCACCGGATCCCGACCGGGCAGGGTGAAGCCCTGCCCGACGAGCTCCTCCAGGATCTCGGACGCGTGCAGCGGCCGGCCCGCGCGCGCGATCGCGGCAGCGGCCGCCTCCACCACGGCCCGGCCGTAGCGGCGGGCGCCGGCGGCATCCTCCGTGAAGGCGATGGCCGGCGGGATCGGGACGCGGCCGCCGGAGGTTTCGGGCCGGGATCCGGAACGCGCCTCCCGAAGGTGTTCGGCCGCCCCCAGGCCGCGCGACGGGGCGCCCGCGCCCGAAGCGGATCCGGACCGGACCTCCGGAACGCCCCGCTCCCGCTCTGACGGAGCGTCGGCAGGATCCCAGGCAGGGTCCCGGGCGGGGACCGTGGGCCGACCGGAAACGGGGGCGGGATCCTGCCGCGCGTCGGACCCGGCGGCCGCCAGGCGGCGGCCGAGTTCGAGATAGAGCACGAGATCGGCGATCTCCCGATCGAGCGCCTCGCGCCGACGCCGCAAGGCGGCGAGCCGCGCCTCGATCTCGGATTCCGACAGACCCACGGGATGTTCCCTCCAGACGGAAGGAATGTATAGGCGTGCCTGGTGCCGTTGGGAATGAGGGCGTGCGGGAATTCCGTCGTGCGTCAGTGAATTCCGTGTTCCGTTCCCAGGGCTCTATTCCTTTGAGCGCTTTCGTATTCCTTTCGAGGCCGGCCGGGGCGGCACGAGCAGCGCGCTCGGATCGGCCGGATGCAGGGTCAGGCCGCCCTCATCGAGCACCAGCGGCAGCCGCGGAAAAACCTCGCGCAGATGCGCGAGGTCCGCCTTGAACGCCTGCCGGAAGCTGCGGATGGAGGCATTCTCGGCCCCGAACTGCGCGTGGAGGTTGGCCCAGGTCAGGCGAAGCGGTCGCTGCAGCGCGCGCAGGCGGTAGCCGGTCCAGAACAGCAGATCGAGCTTGCGCGCCGAGCCCGAGAACGCCCGCGCCGCCCGCACGTCCACCGGCAGGGCGTGCCGGATCAGGGTCTCGTAGAATTCCGGGTCGAACCGCACCGTGCGCCCCGCCTCGTCATCCCCTTCCCCGGCGCGGGGGCGCCACAGTTCGAGGCTGCGGAACGGCGGGACGTTGAGGGTGGTGGCACTGTCGCGCCCGTCCCAGAGGCCGATCTGCATGGAGCAGGCGGCCAGCCGGTTCAGCTGTTCCTTGAACTGCCGGATGGTGCCGCGCTCGCCCCCCGTGACCGCGAAGCCCATCTCGCGCATGAAGCCCGACAGGGTCTCGGCGACCTTCACGGTGGGGCTGCGCTGGCGTACGGCCTCGGTGCAGAGGTGCAGGAGCACCAGCCGGGCCTTGGGGCCGTAAGGCAGACCCTGGGGCTCGAAGGCACCGGTGAGCGGGTCCTTGATCCGGCCCGCGATCAGGCTGAGGGAGTTGCGCCCGTAGCTGCGGGAGAACTCGCGCACCGGCCCGGGGTCGCGGTAGGGCAGGCCGCACAGCGCCAGAACCGAGTGGATGTGCTGGAGGCTCGACGGGAGCGCCGGCTCGTTCTCGATCACGAGGCGCACCGCGTCCCGTCGGCGCTGGTCCCGCGACAGGCCGGCCCGACGGCTTTCCTCCTCGCCGAGGAGGGCGGCCTGGGCGTCGCGCTCGCGCTGGCGGTGCAGCACATGCTCGACGATCTGGGCGAACAGGAAGCCGCCCCGCGCCGCCTCGACCTCGGCCAGCAGGTCCGGGGCGTGGATCCCGGCGATCTTCTCCTCGATGCTCATCGCCCCTCGGCCCGCCGCGCATGGGCGCGTCCCGCCGGTGAACGGACGGGCGGCCCGATCCTGCCATGCCACGATTCGGCCGCCATGGCCCCGGGCCGAGCGGGCTTGTCCCGGCAATCCACGCTTCCCGCGGCGGGTCACGGAGATGCGCGCAGGGACCCGCTGCGGGGAAGCGCGCAGAGTCCGATACGGCCCGGCGCCGGCCCCCCGACCGACGCAGAGTCCGATACGGCCGGCCGGGCGTGTTCCGTCCCCGTTATCCACCGGCCTCGACCCGAATCCGCGCCGAATTGGATACGCCGCGTCGCAGACTCCGATACGCGAACCGCTCGACCCGACGCAGATTCCAATACAGGTTTGCGCAGAGTCCAATGCGGCAGCACGCAGAATCGAATGCGCAAAACCGACCCAACACACTGATCTGGAAGTGAAATCTGACACCCCATATAACCTGCTGAACTGACTCTCTGAAAGATTCGTACAGATAACTTTCCTAGTACGGCGGCGATCGTTCGTTCTGGCGAACGAACCAGAGTCAGCATGGAATGCACAGGGAGAAATGGGAATATTCAGTCGTTGTCCACATTCCTAGCCGGAATCGTCCGCTCGGGCACCGACGGTTGGGTCGGCGGCGTGAGCGAACAGCCCTGCCGCGACAGGACCCACGATGCCGGCTTGACGCGGGCGACGCCTCCCGGTTTGTCGGGTTCTTCCGAGTGGACCCTCAGAGAAGCGTGCGCCGATGCCCCCCGTCCCGATCGCGTCCCGATGACCGACCGCCGCGACGACGACCGGCCTCCCGGTGGTCGATTCTCCAAGCACCGTCCGCCCGGKGCCCGGCGCCCGGGTCCCCGGTCCGGCCACAGGCCGGACGCGGCCCGTCACCCCCGGGAGGGCAGCGACGGCCCAACGGTGCTCTACGGCTGGCATCCCGTGGTCCAGGCCCTGGGCAACGCGGCGCGGGGCCTGCACCGGCTGCTCGCCACCGAGAACGCGGTCGCGCGGCTGGAGGCCGAGTTCGGCGGCGCCGTGCGGATCACACCGGAACTGGTGCGGCCGAGCGACATCGGCCGCCTGCTCGGCCCGGACGCCGTCCACCAGGGCCTGTACCTGGAGGCCGAGCCCCTGCCAGCCCCCGGCCTCGACGACCTGCCCGCCGACGCGCTGCTGCTGGCCCTCGACCAGATCACGGACCCGCACAATGTCGGGGCGATCGTGCGCACCGCCGCGGCCTTCGGGGTGGCCGGGATCGTCACCACGGCGCGCCACGCGCCGGGCGCCACCGGGGTCCTGGCGAAATCCGCCTCCGGCGGCCTGGAGCACGTACCGTTCGTGACCGTCCGGAATCTCGCCGAGGCCCTGATCGCCCTCGGCGAGCGCGGGTTCACCCGGGTCGGCCTCGATTCCGACGCGCCGGAGAGCCTCGACGCGCTGACGGTCGCCCGGCCGCTGGTGATCGTGCTGGGCGCCGAGGGCAAGGGCCTGCGCGAGCGGACCCGGGGCTGCTGCGATGTCCTGGCCCGGATCCCGTTCTCGGGGGCGATCCGCAGCCTCAACGTCTCGAACGCGGCCGCCATCACCCTCTACGCCCTCGGCCGGTCCGGGGGCTGAGGCGCGATCCGGACACGTTCGGAAACCCGAAGCCGGGGCCGGAAGCCGTTCTCCCACCTAGGCAATCTCCGCACCTTGCCGTACAGTGGCGGATGAGGGGGGCGTAGGCTGGAAGGCTGCGCCGGATGCTGGACGATGCGTTTACCTACGGCGGCTGGGCCTTCAGCCTGCTCGCCGTCGGCGTGTGGATTTGGCTCGCACGGCGGGCCTTCCCGAGCTTCGAAACCTTCGTAAGGGGCTTCGACGACGAATTGCAGCTGGGCGCCAGCCCGGAGGAGCGCGCGCGCAGCGCGCGCTGGCACCAGGTCCGTCAGGCCGCCATGGCTCTGACGGCCGTCGCGGCCCTGTGCCTGTCGATCGGGTTCGCGATTCCCGACTGAGCCCGCCGATCCGGCGGCGGCGCCGGCCCTGAACGCCGGGGCCGCCCGGCGCCGGTCGTTCCTGTTCCGGAGGCCCGGCGTGCTGTACCGGAGCCGCCGAACCGCCCCGGAACCGTCCGGGCGCGGCGGGAGACAGTCAGCCGCGCCGCCATCCGCCGAACGTCCGGCCGCCCTCTCTCCCGGGTTCGCGCGGCCCGCCGTCTCCGACATCGCGGCGCGCCTGGAGCGGCTGCCCATGTCGGGCTACCAGCGCAGGATCTTCGCGATCATCGCCTCGGCGTGGCTCGTCGACCAGATCGACGTGGCCCTCCTGACCTTCCTGCTCGGCGCGATCGTGGCGGCGTTCGGCCTGACGCCGACCGAGGCCGGCCGGCTCGCCGCCATGACCTTCGCGGGCCAGCTCGTCGGCAACATCCTCGCGGGCACCGCCTCCGACCGGTTCGGCCGCAGGGCGGTGTTCCAGGTCACCATGGTGGTCTGGGGCCTGGCGAGCCTCGCGGCGGCGGCCGCCTGGAGCCTGCCCGTTCTGATGGCCTGCCGGTTCCTGATCGGGGTCGGCGTCGGCGGCGAGGCGCCGGTGGCTCAGGCGATGGTCTCGGAGATCGTCCCCGCGCAGGTCCGCGGCAAGTACATCGCGATCCTGGAGGGGTTCTGGGCGGTCGGCTACGTGCTCTCGGGCGCGATCAGCTTCTTCGTGCTGCCCTATCTCGGCTGGCGCTGGGCCTTCGTGGTGGTCGGCCTGCTGTCCCTCGTGGTCCTGGCCGTGCGCCGGTCCATGCCGGAATCGCCCCGCTGGCTCGCCGAGGCCGGCCGAGCCGCCGAGGCCGACGCCGTGATGACCCGGATGGAGCGGGCCACGGGACGGCCCCTGCCCCCGGTCGTGCCCGGCCCGGTCGCCGACGCCGCGCCCGGCCCGCGGCTCGGCGCCGTCGCGACCCTGTTCGCGCCCGAATACCGCCTGCGCACCGTGATGGCCTTCGGCCTGTGGTTCTTCGCGCTGATCGGCTTCTTCGGGCTCAATTCCTGGATCGCCGTGCTGCTCAAGGAGCGCGGCTTCTCCATCGTCGGCTCGGTGGGCTTCGTCACCCTGATCACCCTGGGCGGCATCCCGGGCTTCGCCGCGGCGGCCCAGCTGCTGGAGCGGATCGGCCGCAAGCCGACCACCGCCCTGTTCCTCGTCTGCGCGGCGGCGTCGGCCTACCTGTACGGCAACGCCGTCGGCGAGACCTGGCTGTTCGTCTCCGGTTTCGTGATGCAGCTGTTCATGTTCGGCATGTGGAGCTGCCTCTACGCCTACACGCCGGAGCTGTATCCGACCCGAGCCCGGGCCACGGGGGCCGGCTTCGCCTCGGCCTTCGGGCGGATCGGTGCGATCCTGGGACCGATGATCGTGCCGGTGCTCGTGCGCGACTACGGCCCGGCCGCGGCTTTCCAGGTCGGCGCGGGCGGCTTCCTGATCGCGGCCCTGCTGGTCCTCACCCTCGGGGTCGAGACCCGCGGCAAGGTGCTGGAAGCCGTCTCGCACTGAGACGCGTCCGGATCCGGAGGGTCGGGACGCGCGCGGTGGGTGCGGTGCGAAGCCGTGCCGTCGGGCTCCGACCGTTGCATCGGGGCGCCGCCCCGATCGCCCGCCGAAGCGCCGGTGCCCTTTGGAAATCCGGGACGTCCCGGTAGACAGGACGACACCTCTCGAACGCACTGGAGAATCATAAGACCATGCCCGTCGTGGACATGCGCAGCCGCCCGACCTTCCTGCACCGGTTCTTCGGCGCCGAGGCCGGCACGCCGGAATTCGGCGTCGCGCGCTGGCTGAACGCACGGGTCGGCAGCCGGGAGGTCGAGCACTTCACCCGCGGTGCGACGATCGAGGGCTTCCGCGCCGAGATGGACGGGGCCGGGATCGACGTCGCCGTGATGGTCGCCCGCTCGGTCCCGGGGGTGCGGGTCCCGAACGACGCCCTCGCGGCGGCGGCCCGTCACGACCCGAAGCGCCTCGTCGGAATCGCCTCGGTCGATCCGGTCAAGCTCGGCCGCAAGGCCGCCCTGGCGGAGGCGACGCGCGCCGTGACCGAACTCGGCTTCAGGGGGATCAACCTGGATGCCGGCTTCTACCGGGAGGCGATGAAGGCCGACGACGCGCGGCTGCTGCCGCTCTACGCCCTGTGCGAGGACCTCAAGGTCCCGGCCTTCGTGATGTCAGGTCCGACGACTCCGGACCTGCGCCTCAACGACCCCCTGGCGGTGGACCGGGTCGCCAAGGCCTTCCCGAATCTGCCGATCGTGTGCTGCCACGGGTTCTACCCGAACGTCGCCGAGATGGTGACCGTGGCCTTCCGCAACGCCAACGTCTTCGTCTCGCCCGACATGTACACCTTCGCGCCCGGCGGCGGCCTCTACGTCGAGGCGGCGAACGGCTTCATGAAGGACCAGTTCCTGTTCGGCTCCTCGTTCCCGTTCCGGCCGATGGGCCAGGGCGTGGCCGATTTCCGCGCCCTCGGGCTCTCCGAGGAGGCCCTGGAGGCCGCCCTCTGGCGCAACGCCGACCGGCTCCTCGGTCTCGGGCTGGCGTAGGAAACCCGGGTCCGGAGGGTCGGGACCCTCCGCGGATGCAGCTCGATGGTCGGCCTTCGACCGGTGTCGGGGCTCCGCCCCGACACCCCGCCAAAGGGCCTGCCCTTTGGGAACCCCGTTCTCAGGCGGCCCGGACCCGGGCCAGGAAGCCTTCGACCGCCCCGCGCAGGTCGCCCGCCTGACGGGAGAGGTCGGCCGCCGCCCGCAGCACCTGGGCCGAGCCCTGGCTCGCCGTGCCGGCCGCCGTGCCGACGCCCGCCATGTGGCCCGAGACGCCCCGGGTGTCCTGCGAGGTCTGCGCGGTGGTCCGGGCGATCTCGGCAGTCGCCGCCCCCTGCTGCTCCACCATGGCGGCGATCTCGGCGCCGATCCGGGCGAGGGTGCGGATCACCTCGGTGATGCCGCCGATCGAGCGGACCGAGGCCTCGGTCGATCCGGTGATCTCCGCGACCTTGGCGGCGATCTCCCCGGTGGCGCGCCCCGTCTGCTCGGCGAGGTGCTTGACCTCGGCGGCCACCACCGCGAAGCCCCGGCCCGCCTCGCCGGCCCGGGCCGCCTCGATCGTCGCGTTGAGCGCCAGGAGGTTCGTCTGGCCGGCGATCTGCGAGATCATCGCGACGATCTCCCCGATGCTGCCCGCCGCCTGGGCGAGGCGCTGCACCTCCCCGGCCATCCCGTCGGCGTCCCGGGTCGCGGCGGCGGCGAGGTCGGCCGAGGCCCCGACCTGCACGCCGATCTCCCGGACCGAGGCGGTGAGTTCCTCGGTGGCCGCCGCCACCGTGTCGGCCGAGCGGGCGGCGGATTCCGCGGATCCGGCCACCGCGCGGCTGAGATCGGTCGTGTCCTGGGCGGCCCGGGCCATGCCGTGCGCGGAGGTCTCCAGCTGGGCGGCCGCCGCCGACACCGCCTCCACGATGCCGCCGACCTGGCGCTCGAAGCTGTCGGCGAGGCCGAGCGCGGCCGCGCGCTGGGCGGCGCCGGTCTCCGCGGCGAGCCGGTCCTGCGC